>NZ_JBFULO010000076.1:0-12994 GCF_054049855.1 Stenotrophomonas sp. P5_B8
TGCCAGGGTCGACATCTCCGCCCCGCTGCAGACCAGTGCTTCGGCCACGGCGAGGATGCCCTCGGCCGGCGCGAACGGTTCGTCGCCCTGCAGGTTGACCACCACCGTGTCATCGCTCCAGCCGGCCTGGGCCGCGCATTCGGCGAGACGGTCGGTACCGGAGGCGTGGTCGGCCGAGGTCATCGCCACGCGCACGCTGGACAGGCCCTGCAGGGCATCGGCGATGCGCACGTCATCGGTGGCCACCCACACCTCGCGCGCGCCGGCCAGCAGCGCGCGCTGCGCAACACGCAGCACCAGCGGCTGGCCGCCGAGCAGGCGCAGCGGCTTGCCGGGCAGGCGCGAGGCGGCGAAACGGGCCGGAATGGCGACGACGAAATCGACGGATTGGCTCATGCGGAAACTCTCGGCAGTGACGTGGATTACGGGGAGGCAGGCGCGGCCGTCAACGCTTGCCGAGTTTGTCCAGTCGGTCCAGCAGACTCACCCAGAACGCGGCCGGCAGATCAGCCGCCAGTGGCACGGCGAAGTGCCATTCGTTGGCGAAGACCTTGCACTTGACTGCGTCTTTCTCGGTCATCAGCACCGGCAGCTCGCTGCCAAAGCGCAGGTCCGATACCTGATAGGCGTGGTGGTCGGGGAAGGCGTGCGGCACCACGCCGATGCCATGCGCACGCAGCATGTCGAAGAAGCGCTGCGGGTGGGCGATGCCGGCCACGGCATGCACGCGCTGGCCGCGGAAATGCACCAGGTTGCGGGCGCGACCGCCGCTGAGCGGCTGGGCGCTGTCGATGTGCAGCTGCATCGGCCATTCGCCGAAGCCGCAGGCCGGCTGCGCGGCGATACCGTCGCTGGCCTGGCCCATGTTGACCACGCGGAAATCGCAGTCCTGGGCGCGGCTGGCGGGTTCGCGCAACGGCCCGGCCGGGATCAGGCGGCCATTGCCGTAGCGGCGCTGGGCGTCGACCACTTCGATTTCGATATCCCGCGCCAGCCGGTAATGCTGCAGGCCGTCGTCGCAGACGATGACGTCGCAGCCGGCCTCGATCAGCGCCCTGCCGGCCGCCACGCGGTCGGCATCCACGCGCACCGGCACGCCGGTTTTCCACGCGATCAGGACCGGCTCGTCGCCGCCCACGGCGGTCGCGGTGCCGGCATCGACCCAGCGCGCCACGCCGGGTTCTTCACGGCCATAGCCGCGACTGGCCACGCCGGGTTTCCAGCCGGCCTCGCGCAGGCGGTTGACCAGCGCGATGGTCAGCGGGGTCTTGCCGGTGCCGCCGGCGGTGACGTTGCCGACCACGATCACCGGGACCGGCAATGCCTGCCGCTTCAGCCAGCGCCGCCGATACGCCAGGCGGCGCAGCGCGATCACGGCGCCATACACCGGTGCCAGCAGGCGTGCCGGGAACGGGATGGTGCTGCCGTCGTACCAGTACGACGGCGTGCGCGTGCCCTTGGCCGCCATCAAGGCTGCCTTTCGCGGAACTGCATCTTGTGCAGGTGCTCGTACAGGCCACCCAGTGCCAGCAGTTCTTCATGGGTGCCGCGCTCGACGATGCGGCCATGGTCCATCACCAGCACCTGGTCGGCATGCTCGATGGTGGACAGGCGGTGGGCGATGACCAGCGTGGTGCGTTCGGGCATGAGGCGCTGCAGCGCGTCCTGGACCAGTCGCTCGGACTCGTTGTCCAGTGCGGCGGTGGCTTCGTCCAGGATCAGGATCGGCGCGTCGCGCAGGATCGCGCGTGCGATCGCCAGGCGCTGGCGCTGGCCGCCGGACAGCAGCGCACCGTTCTCGCCGACCGGGGTCTGCAGCTGCTGCGGCATGCGTTCGATGAACTCCCACGCATTGGCTGCTTCGGCCGCCGCGCGAATCTGTTCCTCGCTGGCATCCATCCCGTAGGCGATGTTGGCGCCCACCGAGTCGTCAAACAGGATGACCTTCTGCCCCACCATGGCCACCTGCCGACGCAGGTCGGCCAGCGGGTAGTCGTCCAGGGCCACGCCGTCCAGGGTGATGCGACCGCCGCTGGGTTCGTAGAAGCGCGGCACCAGCCGGATCAGACTGGTCTTGCCGCTGCCGGAACGGCCGACGATGGCGGTGACCGTGCCGGGCCTGGCGACGAAACTGATGTCGTCCAGGGCCACGCCAGTGTCTTCGCGATACCGCAGCATCACGTGTTCGAAGCTGAGTTCGCCACGCGCGCGGCCGATCTTCTTCTGCCCTTGGTCGCGCTCGACCGGCATGTCCAGGATCGAGAACAGGCGCTCGGCAGCGGAGACACCGCGCGCGATCGACGACTGCACGCTGGTGAGGCGGCGCAACGATGGAATGATCGCGGTCATCGAGATCATCAGGCCCATGAACTGGCCGGCGTTCAGACGACCGGCCAGCGCCTCGCGGGTGGACACCCACACGATGACCGCCAACGCCAGCGCAGCCAGGAACTGGACCACGCTGGAAGCCGCCGCGCGGGTGGTTTCCACCTTCATGTTGAGGCCCAGCATGCGGTTGGCCAGGCGCGAATAGCGCGAGATTTCATGCGCCTGGGTGCCATGCACCTTCACTTCCTGCTGCGCGGCCAGCGACTGCTCGGCGGTCTGCGCCATGCTGCCCATGCCGTCCTGGATGCCACGACTGATACGGCGGTAGCGCTTGCCCACGAAGGAGACGATCACGCCGATCAGGGGCACCACCACCAGCATCGCCACGGTCACCTTGACGCTCATCTGCAGCATCACCACCAGCATGGCGATGATGGTCAGGGTATCGGCGACGAGGGTCTTGAGCGCGTCCGCGCTGGCCTGGGTGACCTGTTCGGTATCGAAATTCAGCCGGCTGACCATCACCGGGGTGGACTCGCTGTCGAAATGCGAGGACGGCAGATGCAAGTACTTTTCCAGCACCTGCTCGCGCAGGTCGCGCACGACGCTGCGCCCGGTCCGGGCCAGTGCGTAATCGCTGACGAAGGTCGCCGCGCTGCGCGCGACGAACAGGCCGAGGATGGTCAACGGCAGGATCACCGCCATGCGCGGCTCGGGGTTGACGAAGCCCCGGTTGACCAGCGGCTCCATCAGCTTGCTGAAGTGGTACCCGGCGAGCGCTTCGACCACCATGCCGATGACCGCGGCCACCATGAAGGTCCAGTAGGCGTGGGTATAGCCGAGCAGGCGCTTGTAGATGGGCCAGACCGGGGCATGTTTCTTGTTCATGGACGCACCTCCGGCGCGGTAGCGATGGCGATGCGGCGGAAGCCGAGCTGACCCAGGGCATCCTGGGCGGTCACAACGGCCTGGTACGGGGTGCGTGCGTCGGCGCGCAGCAGCACGGTCTGGGTCCGATCGCTGCCGGCCACGGCGGCGATGGTCTGTTTGACCGATTCGACATCGGTGCGCAGCACTTCCTGGTCGTTGATGAAATAACGGCCTTCGGCGTTGACCAGCACGCTCAGCGAGCGCGGCGGCTCGGCCGTGCTCTGCTGGCTGGCGGTCGGCAGCTGCAGCTGCAGCGTGGAGCGCGCGTCGAAGGTAGTGGTGACCACGAAGAAGATGATCAGGACGAGGATCACGTCGATCAGGGGGACCAGATCGATATGCGGCTCGTCCTGGGCCCGGTCATTGCCGATACGCATCCGTCAGCCCTTGGCCGTGACGGGTGCCGCCGGGGCGGCAACAGGGGCACGGGCGCCGGTGTTCATCACCCCGGGGCGGCCATCGAGCGCGTCCAGCAATGCGCTCGCCTCCTGCTCCATCTCGATGACGTAACCCCCGATGCGGCCCTTGAAATAGCGATGGAACATGAGTGCCGGGATCGCCACGATCATGCCGGTGGCCGTGCACACCAGCGCCTTGCCGATGCCGCCGGCCAGCTGGTTCACATCGCCCACGCCGTGGTCGAGGATGCCCAGGAACATCTGGATCATGCCGACCACCGTGCCGAGCAGGCCCAGCAACGGGCCGGCCGAGGCGATCGTGCCCAGGGCGTTCAGGAAACGCTCCATGCGGTGCACCAGGTGCCGACCGGCATCCTCGATGCGCTCGCGGATCTGGTCGCGCGGACGGTTGCGCGCTTCCAGCGCGACGGCCAGCAGTGCACCCAGCGGCGAGTTCGCCCGCAGCGACTGGATGTGGCTCGGGTCGAGCTTGCCGCGTGCGGCCCAGTTGCGCACTTCCTGTCCCAGCCCGGGGGGCAGGACTTCGTTACGCCGCAAGGTCCAGAAACGCTCCAGGACGATCGCCAAAGCCAGTACGCCCAACAGCAGCAGCGGCACCATCGGCCAGCCACCGGCCTTGACCAGTTCCCACACGTTTCAACCCTCCGGCCCATCGGCCGCCTGTTTGACCGCCGATAGAATAGCAGCCGCCCGCCTCCGCTCCGCGGCATCCCACCAACGCGGCTGAAAAACCCGCTGTTCACGCACCTGCAGGCCTTCACGACCGAGCCATGCGCGCACCGCGCCGCTATCGGCGGTGTTCAGCACTTCGGCGCCAGCGCCGCGCCATCGCGCCACCACCTCGGCGCGCGGGTGGCCGAAGCGGTTGCCGTGACCGGCCGACACGATCGCCAGCCTGGGCGACACCGCTGCCACCCAGGCCGCACTGGAAGAACCGGCACTGCCATGGTGCGGTACCACCACCAGCGCGGCACGCAGGGCAGCTGGCTGGGTATCCAGGAGCTGCGCCTCGCTGGACGCGCCGATGTCGCCGGGCAACAGGATCGCCCCATGGGCCGTGCCGATGCGCAGCACGCAGCTGCTTTCATTGCGCCGGTACCGGGCGACGGGCGACGGGTGCAGGAAGCGGAACTCGACCCCGTCCCACCGCCAGCCCTGCCCTGCGGCGCACGGCACGCTGATCCCTGGCCGCGCGCCTTGCGGAGCCAGCAGCGGCGGCTGACCGAACGCCCGCTGCACCGCCGCCGCGCCACCGGCATGGTCGCGATCACCGTGGCTGAGCAGCAGCCGGTCCAACCGGCCTTCCTCGAGCGCGTGCAGGGTGGGCACGACCACCCGCTCACCTGCGTCGAAGCCGCCGACGCTGGCCGGCCCGGCGTCGTACAGCAGCCGGTGGTGGCGGGTGCGTATCCACACCGCCAGGCCCTGCCCCACATCCATCACCAGCAGCTCCACCTCCCCCTCCCCGGGCCGCTGCGCCGCCGGCCACAGCAGTGGCAGGCACAGCAGCCCCGCGGGCAGCCGTCCACCGCAGCCGCGCGGCAGCAGTAGCCAACCCACGCCCAGCAACGCCGCCAGCAACGCCCAGCGGTCGGCCTGTGGCACCCACCACAGGGCCAGGCCACTGCGCGCGACATGGCCGAACAGMCACCAGCTGGCGTCGAAGCACCAGGCTGAGAGCTGCCACGGCCAACGGCCCGCGCCGTCCAGCATGGCCTCCAGCGCGGTGCCGATCAGCGCCAGCGGCACCACCACCAGGCTCCACCACGGGATTGCCAGCAGATTCACCAGCGGACCCGCCCGCGACGCCTGGCCGAACAAGGCCACGGTCAGCGGCAACAGCGCCAGCGTGACCACGCCCTGCGCGCCCAGGAACGTGCGCAGCCAGTGCTGATCGCGTCCCGGCAGGCACCAGACCAGCCAGAGCACACCGGCAAAGCTGAGCCAGAAGCCCGGCGACAGCACCGCCAGCGGGTCCACCAGCAGCACCGCCAGCGCAGCCAACGCCAGCGCCTGGCCCACCGTTGCCCGTCGCCGTGCGCAGCGTGCGGCAGCAACCACGGCGATCATCAACACCGTGCGCACCGTGGGCAGCGCGAATCCGGCCACTGCCGCATACAGCGCCGCCCCCAGCACGGCGGCGAGGACTGCCGCCACCGGTCGCGGCAGTCGCCGGCCCAACGCTGGCCACAGGCGCCAGCCGAGCGTGGCCAGCCATGCGGCGAAGCCGGCCACCAGGCCGACGTGAAAGCCGGAGATTGCCACCAGATGGGTCAGCCCGAGCGCGCGCAGATCCTCCCAATCGCTCTGGGTGAGTCCACGTGTATCGCCGAGCGCCAGCGCCTGCACGAAGCGCGCGCCCTCACCGCGCACCTGTGAGGCGATCGCCACCGCCATCCGCTCGCGCCACGCCGGCAGCCCGGTGGGCGGGCCGAGTGGGCGGGCGCCGGCGGGTGCATGCACGTTGCCGCTGCCTGCCAGGCGCTGCAGCACGGCGTGCCGTTCGGCATCGAAGCCGCCGGGATTGAGCAGCCCACGTGGGGGGCGCAGACGCGCCTGCAGCGTCCAGCGCGCGCCCGCCTGGAGCTGCAGGCGTGGGTCGGCACCGCTGCCGGGCCGATCATGCCAGCTCAAGGCAAACGCACGGCCGCGTACCCGCACGGGCAACGCCGGATCATCGTCCACGCGGAACACGAAGCGGGTGCCGATCGCGCCGTGCGTGGGCAGGTCGATCACCCGACCGCGCAGCAGGTACTCGGTCTTCCCCGCATCGGCAGGCAGCTGCGCGGCCAGGGCCAGGTGCGCGTGCAGCGTCGCCCAGCCCAGACCGAACACGGCAGCGCCCAGGCCGCGCCACCGCCCCGGCCAGCACCACAGCACCAGCCCCGCTCCCGCCATCACTGCGGCGGCCCAGTGGGGCAGCAGTACCGGCGCGAACGCGGTCGCGCAGACGCCCAGCATCAGCGCCGTGGCACACAGCTTGCCGAACACCGGCAGCGGCTGCGTTGGCGGGCGTCGAGAGGAAACGCTGCCAAGCTGCATCGATCCGCACGTGGTCATGCCGCCATGCTTGGCTGCATGGCGCACTTAAACCATCAGTCAGCCGGCGAATGCGGCGTCGGTGGAGTCTGCGATCAGCAGCAGAAATTGTGATCTCCATCAAATCCGACTTTCACGCGCTTCAGACCGCAGAACGTGTTGCCGACTGTTTTCACAGCCACGTCGTTGCATCGAAGCGGTTTCGTCGATAGTGTCCGTTCAGCCCCGGCATCCCGTGCCGGCGACGCGGCACCCACGTGAACGGAGGTCTCCGTGCAGTTGAGCTGGTTGAAAAAGGAGTTTCACCTCAATCTGCGCATCCATCCGGCAGGCGTGTTGCTGGCAGTGCTTTACGCGTTCGCCTATGGCGTGGCCCGCGCATCATCGGTAGACCAGATGTATCTCCCGGCCGGCATCCGCGTGGCGGCCCTTCTGCTTTGCCCGCCCCGCTGGTGGCCCTACCTCATCCTGGGCGAATACGCTTTCTTCGCCCAGGCGCGCTACCCGATGATCGGACAGTACGGCCTGGCGTGGGTCGTCATTGCGTCCATGGTGCTGATGCCCACCGTGGCTCTGATCGTGCACTGGCACCAGCGCAGGCTGGCCTCGCAGAGTGAGGCCTGGCTGCTGTCGATCGCGGCACTGTCGGCGATCGCGGTGTCCTCGCTCAACCAAGGACTGGCCTACCTGCTGATGCCCACGCTGCACGAGGCGGTCTCCTGGACCGGCATGCTGCGTTACATGGTCGGCGATTACCTGGGCATCCTCCTGTTTGCGCCACTGGCGCTGCTGTGGCGCCACCGCCACGTGTCGTTTGCCGCGACCTCCCGATGGCCTACTGCCGCCATAGCCGCGCTGTCGGTGATCGTCGCCCTTGGCCTGTCCGCAGCACACCTGCCTGGCGGCGAGGACATGGTGCTGGCCAAGAACAGCCTGCGCATCGCCATGATGCTGCCCGCCGTTGGCCTGACCTGTCTGTACGGCTGGCGCGGCGCTGCGGTGAGCTTTGCGGCGATCAACCTGACCCTGGCACTGACCATGGAAATGACCGGACGTCCGGGTTCGTTCGACGCCACCGCATTCGTCGCGCAGCAGATCCTGGCGGTGACCGGCACGGCGTTGCTGCTGTTGGGCTCCACCATCTCCCACCATTACCACCGCTTTGCCGCGAGGGAAAAACTGCGCGGCCAGGCCGAGACCTTTGCCAGAACCGGGCATCTGGCCAGTGAACAGGAACGACGCGTACGCGCCCAGCAGATGCGTGTGATCGGCGAGGATATCGACCAGTCCTTCCTCCGGGCTGCTGCGCTGCTCAAGCAACGTGGCGCGCATGCATCGGCCCTGGACATGCTCAGTGCAAGCCAACTGCAATCGCGCTTGTTCCGCGAGCAGATCAGCATGGTCTATCCGACTGAAATCGAGTACTCCGGGCTATTCGTGGCGTTGCGCTCAGGCGGCCTGGCCGGGCTCTGGGACATGACCGACCGGATTGCACGCCCGCGCCTGCACGGCGACCCGTGCCGCCTGAGCCTGGGGCTGCAACTGGCCGCGTACCGGAGTTTGGCCGATGCGGTGAGCTTGCTGCTGGATCATGAGACCGGCTACCTGCAGGTAAGGGTCCGGTGTGGCCGCCGCGGCGGGGTCTCCGGGATTGTCATGACCGTGGCGTTGCTGGACCACAAACGCCGCTTGGGGGCCGCTGTCATCCAGCGCGCGCAGCACGTGCTGGCCGGGCGGACGCTGGCTTACGGCGGCAGCGCGGGCTGCCGCCGTAACCGTATCCGCCTGCTGCTGGTGGATGTGCCGCAGACTTATCGCGAACCGTCGGGACCTTCGATGGACCAGATCACGCCACCTGCCGTGTTGTAGGCAACCAGCAACATCTGCGGCTTGCGGTACACCACTTCACGCACGGCACCGGCCGGAATCGCCAGGTTGTTGCCGGGCAGCGACACGCGATCGGCGTCCACGCCTCCGGGCAGGGTCCAGAACGTGTCACCGATATTGCCGATGATCGCGCGCACGCTGCCGGCCTGATCGTTGACCTGCAGATACCAGACACCATCGCGCTTGAACTCGTATGCCCGCCAGGTCGAATCCTGGCTGATGTTGAGCGCCAAGGGGGCGGTTTCGCCCAGACCCCTCGCCGCGATCTGGCTGCCATGCGGATCGGTCGAGCAGCAGGGCGCCGCCAGCGCCGACGGGATCAGACCACTTCCGGGGACGGCCGCCACCCCTGCAACGACCATTATCAACGTCAGACCTTTGAGCATTGCCATTTCGTCTCCTTCCTACGGGTCAGGTTTCTATCCATTTCCGACGGCAAAACGTTCGATCCATCGGCGAGCAGACGCTATCACAACGTATATCGATGGGCCTCTGTCGGCACGGGCGCGGCGCCATGCCCTCATGTCGGCGCGCCTGCGCGGGCACGGCGCCTGACCCTTCCCGCTGCAGCTACCCGGTAGCGAACGCCTGTGGCGGATCGATCCAAAAAGTCCAATCACGACACTATGCGCGCGTCGGTCACTCCCCGGTCGGAGCGGCGTATGGCCCCGCCTCTCATCATTGGCCCAGGCGCTCCGGTGCCGGAAAAACAAAAAGGCCAGCACGATGGCTGGCCTTCTTCGTTTCCACCCGCACCTCTGTGAGGTCGGAGTGGTGGGCGGTACAGGGTTCGAACCTGTGACCCCTACCATGTCAAGGTAGTGCTCTACCGCTGAGCTAACCGCCCGTTTCTTCCTTCTGCGTCGCCGCGAATGCGTCGGTGCAGGCCGCGTATATTACGGACGTCCCCCGGGAAGCGCAACACTTTTGTGAAGATATTTCACAATCGGTTGTTCAGCCGAGGCTGGCTTCCTTCAGCTGCCGGATCTGGTCACGGACATGGGCCGCCGCCTCGAACTCCAGGTCGCGCGCGTGCTGGTACATCTTCTGCTCCAGCGCCTGCAGGCGCTTGGCGATCTGCGCCGGTTCGAGGGTGCGGTAGTCCACCGATTCCTCGGCAACACGGCCGCCACGACCCTTGCCGCCCTTGCCGCGTGCCTCCTTCTCGGCCGCCTCCGACCGCGCGCCTTCGAGCACGTCGGTGATCGGGCGCAGCACCGACTTGGGCGTGATCCCGTGCAGTTCGTTGTATTCCACCTGCTTGGCACGGCGTCGGTCGGTCTCGTCGATCGCCGCCTGCATCGAGCGCGTCATCTTGTCGGCATACAGGATCGCCTTGCCGCGCAGGTTCCGGGCGGCGCGGCCAATGGTCTGGATCAACGAGCCGGTCGACCGCAGGAAGCCTTCCTTGTCCGCATCCAGGATCGCCACCAGTGACACCTCGGGCATGTCCAGGCCTTCGCGCAGCAGGTTAATGCCGACCAGCACATCGAACTTGCCCAGGCGCAGGTCGCGGATGATCTCCACGCGCTCGACCGTGTCGATGTCCGAGTGCAGGTAACGCACGCGGATGCCGTGCTCGGTCAGGTATTCGGTGAGGTTCTCGGCCATGCGCTTGGTCAGCGTGGTGACCAGCACGCGGTCGCCCAGCTTGATGCGTTCGTTGACCTCGCTCATCAGATCGTCGACCTGCGTGCCGACCGGACGGATCTCCACCACCGGATCGATCAGACCGGTCGGACGCACCACCAGCTCGGTGATTTCATCACCGGCCTCGCGCAGCTCGTACGGACCCGGCGTTGCCGAGACATAGATGCTGCGCGGGCAGCGCGCCTCCCATTCCTCGAAACGCAGCGGGCGGTTGTCCAGCGCCGACGGCAGCCGGAAGCCGAACTCGACCAGGGTTTCCTTGCGCGACCGGTCGCCCTTGAACATCGCGCCGATCTGCGGAATGGTCACGTGCGATTCGTCGATCACCAGCAGCGCGTCCGGCGGCAGGTAATCGAACAGGGTCGGCGGCGGCTCGCCCGGCGCCTTGCCGGTGAGGTGGCGCGAGTAATTCTCGATGCCGTTGCAGAAACCGACCTCGGCCATCATCTCCAGGTCGAACTGGGTGCGCTGCGCCAGGCGCTGCGCTTCGACCAGCTTGTTCTGTTCGTACAACTGCTCCAGCCGCGGAGTGAGCTCGGCCTTGATCGTCTCCACCGCAGCCAGCACGCGCTCGCGGGTGGTGGCGTAATGGGTCTTGGGATACACGGTGTAACGCATCAGCTTGCGCAGGCTCTCGCCGGTGAGCGGGTCAAACATGCTGATCTGCTCGATCTCGCCGTCGAACAGCTCGATGCGCACTGCCTCGCTGTCCGACTCGGCCGGGAACACATCGATCACCTCGCCGCGCACCCGGAAGGTGCCGCGCTGCAACTCGTATTCGTTGCGGGTGAACTGCAGCTGGGTCAGGTGGTTGATCAGGTCGCGCTGGTCGATGCGCTCGCCGGTGGACAGGATCAGCCGCAGCGACAGGTAGTCTTCCGGCGCGCCCAGGCCGTAGATGGCCGACACCGTGGCCACCACGATCGCATCCGGGCGCGACAGCAGGGTCTTGGTGGCGGCCAGCCGCATCTGCTCGATGTGCTCGTTGATCGAACTGTCCTTCTCGATGAAGGTGTCCGACGAGGGCACGTACGCCTCGGGCTGGTAGTAGTCGTAGTAACTGACGAAGTATTCGACCGCGTTGTGCGGAAAGAACGATTTGAACTCGCCGTACAACTGGGCGGCCAGGGTCTTGTTCGGCGCCATGATCAGCGTCGGCTTCTGCACCTGCTGGATCACGTTGGCGATGGTGTAGGTCTTGCCCGAGCCGGTCACGCCGAGCAGGGTCTGCTTGGCCACGCCGGCCTCGAAATTGGCCGTCAGCTTCTCGATCGCCGCCGGCTGGTCGCCTGCCGGTGAATACGGGGATACAAGTTCGAACCGATCGCTCATGGTGCCGCCAAATCCCGGGCCCTCCAGTATACCGGGGGGCATGGTGACGGCCGGCTGAGGGGATGGCCGACGGCCGGGTGCTCCTACCCCCGATGGCCCGGGCCATTGAGCAGGCTCAGGCTGGACGTCCCTCCCCTAGTGCGTGACGACGGCTATGACCTTTCAGGACCGCGCCACGCAGCCCCGCGTGCGTGGCTGGACCTTGCTGCAGGCAATGGTAACGTTGCTGGTGCTGGCCGTGCTATGCGCCATCGCACTGCCCGACTTCAGTCAACTGCTGTACCGCCAGCGCGCCTCCAGCGTCCGCCACCTGCTCAGCAGCGACCTGGCGTTCGCACGGCTAAGTGCCATCCGACGGCACGGCGAAGTCGGCGTCTGCCCCAGTAGTGACGGGCTGGCATGCGATGCGGCCGCCAACTGGGGTCGCGGCTGGATCGTATACGTGGTGCGGCCCGGTTTTGTCGGCCCGGCCGCTGCTGGAGACATCCTGCAACATCAGCAATGGCACCCGCCATCTGCCTGGCGGATAAAGACAAGCGCCGCCCGCAACCGCATCCGCTACCTCGGAAATGGCCGCGCTTATGGAACCAACCTCTCGCTGGACATCTGCCGCAACGCCCACTTGTACGGCCGTGTTGTGGTTAACAACAGCGGGCGGGTTCGATCCGAGACGCTGGATCGGCCCGGAAGCTGCGCGGACTGAGGTCACCGTCAAACGCAAAACCACCGGTGAGGGCCATCCTTCACCACTCCGCGCCCTTGCTGCCCCGAACAGCAGGCAAAGAAAAAGCCGCGACTTCTCGCGGCTTTTTCAGATCTGGCGCCCGAAGTTGGACTCGAACCAACGACCCCCTGATTAACAGTCAAGTGCTCTAACCGGCTGAGCTATTCGGGCGGGGAGGCGCATTCTAGACGCTCAAATCAGACCTTGCAACAGCCGGACCTACGCGGCTACCAGCAGGTAACGCCGGACACCGTACCGGGCGTCTTCTGGTTTGCCTGGTTTACCGTCAGCGTGCCGCACTTGTCGCGCGCCTGCGGCCCCGCCGGTGTGGCGGTGATCACGAAGGTGGACGCCGCGGGCGTAATGGTCACCGTGTAGGCAGCCGTGCCCGTGCGTGGCGAATTGACCGTCCTCGTTCCCGTTTCGCTGAAGGTAAACGATGTGTAGCTATTGTTCAGCGTGTGATGCCGCTCCGCGCGCTGGGCGTACTCCACCATTTCTGCCTTGGCCAATCCCCGCTTGGACGCCAGCACGTGCTGGGTGTAGCTCGGATACGCAATCGCTGCCAGGATCGCCACGATGGCCACCACAACCATCAGCTCGATCAAGGTGAAGCCGCTTGCGTGCCGCACGCTTCCCGCCGAAGAACGATGAAAGGTCACTGGATCTGTCTCCACGATTGACG
>NZ_JBFULO010000077.1:0-12875 GCF_054049855.1 Stenotrophomonas sp. P5_B8
GGCGTGGACCTGCAGGGCCAGCCCTACCTGGCGTTGGCCTACGTCGAAGGCGAACCGATCACTGACTACTGCCAGCGCCTGCAACTGCCGCTGGAGCGTCGCCTGCCGTTGATGCTGCAGGTCTGCGAGGTGGTCAGCCACGCCCACGCCAACCTGATCGTGCACCGCGACCTGAAGCCTTCCAACATCCTGGTCACCGCCGAGGGCGAAGTGAAACTGCTCGATTTCGGCATCGCCAAGCTGCTTGATGATCAAGACGGGCGTGACCCCGCGCAGCATCCGCTGACCGACGCGCGGGCCTTCACCCTGCACTACGCCGCGCCCGAGCAGGTGCGCGGTGAACCGATGACCACGCTCACCGATGTGTATTCGCTCGGTGTTGTGTTGTACGAGGTGATCACCGGGCGCAAACCCTACCGGCTGCGTCGACAGAGCGATGCCGAATGGGAGCGCTCGATTCTGGAGGTGGATGCGCCGCGGGCCTCGGCCGTGGTGCTGCGCGGCAGCGCCGATGCACCGCCCACGACGGCGGCACGGCGACTGGCCCGGCGCCTGCGCGGTGATCTGGACACCGTCCTGCTCAAGGCGCTGCAGAAGGCACCGGCACAGCGCTATGCCTCGGTGGAAGCGCTGGCGCAGGACCTGCGACGCTTTCTGGAAGGCCGACCGATCCACGCGCGGCCGCAGCGCACCCTCTACCGCCTGCACAAGTACCTGGGCCGGCATCGCTGGGGCGTGGCGCTGGGCGCGTCATGCGCGCTGGCGCTGCTCGGCCTGGCGGGCGTAGCGCTGTGGCAGATGCAGCAGGCGCGGCGCGAGATCGTCCGCGCACAGGCCATGCAGGATTTCACCGTGAGCCTGTTCGACCGTGCCGCCAGCGTGCGCCATGGCAGCTTCGACGTGCGCCAGCTGCTGGCGACCGGGCAGCAGCGGGGCGAGGCCGAACTGGCCGACCAGCCGCTGTCGCTGGCCGACCTGGAAGGGGTGATCGGGCGGCTGCGGATCGGCATGGGCGATTACCAGCTGGCGCTGCAGACCCTGGACCGCCAACGCGCGCTGCTGCAACAGGTCGACGACGTGCCGCCGCCGCTGCAACTGGAAGCGGTGACCCAGCGCGGGCGGGCGCTGCGCATGCTGGGACGCTCGCGCGAATGCGTCACCCACATGACCCCGATGCAGGCACTGGCCGCCGAGCAGCGCACGGCGCTGCCCAGCCAGGTGGCCGAGTACCACACCCAGCTCGGCCGGTGCCAGCAGCTGCTGGGCTACCGTGCCCCGGCGCGCGCAGGCTTTGAACAGGCGCTGGCGCTGCGTCGCGAGGTCCTGCACGACCTTCCCGGCACGGCCGACAGCCTGGCCGATCTGGCTGCCCTGGACAGCGACGACGGCCGCCCGCAGGCGGCATTGGCCGGCTACCAGCAGGCCCTGCAGCTGCTGCAGGCGCGGGCCGGCGAGCGCCTGCCGCAGTTGATCGCACTGCGTCGGCATCTCGGCGAGACGCTCGCCGTGCAGGGCAACCTGGACGCGGCCGAGCAGAACCTGCACATCGCCTGGGCCGACGCGGTCAGCCTGTATGGTCCGGACCATCCCGAGACGCTGTCGATCCGGCGCCTGCGTGGGGTGCTGGCAATGCAGCGCGGCGATCTGCAGCAGTCCACCGCGCTGCTGCACCAGGTGCATGCGCTGACCCGCCGCGCCTTGGGCGAGCAGCACCGCGACACCGGCTTGAGCTGGCATGCGCTGGGCCGTCTTGCGCTGGAGCGCGGCGACAGCAGCGAAGCGGTCGCCGACTTCGAGCGTGCCGTGGCCATCTGGCGCCAACCGGACTGCATTGGCCTGTTGCCGCAGGGTCTGTACGACTATGGCACCGCGCTGGCGCAGGCCGGGCGCTGGCAGGCCGCGCTCGCGGCATTGCACGAGGGCCGCCAGTGGCAGGCTGCGCAGCGCGGCGACCATGCGCCTTCGGTGCAGCGCGCCGACCGGCTCATGGCCGAGGTCACCAGCGCCTACGGCGACCCGCACCAGGCCGGTGAGCAGTTGGCGCAGCTGATGCGGCGCAGCGCGCAGGGCGGGCCGGAAGCGGCCACCCAGCAGCAGGCGCTGCAGTTGGCCTGGGGCCGCAACCTGGTCCGCATGGGCCAGGACGTGGAAGCGCGGCGCGCGCTGCAGCAGGTAGCCGGTGGCACCGCGCCCGATCCGGCCAGCATCGAACTGCGCTGGCAGGCACGCACCACCCTGGCCGCGCTGCACTGCACGCAGGCGCCGTGGCGCGGCCGCGAGGCCCTGCTGCAGCTACAGACCGAGGTGCAGGCGCAACGTCCGCAGGGCGGCGCCGTGCTGCGCGGTATCGACCAGGCCCTCCGGGCCTGCGCTGCGCCGGCGCTGGCGTCGCTGCGGTGAGCGGCGGGTTTGCTGAACGTCACGCCGCGACCACCTCGGCGAATTAACGTTCCTCTGCCTATGATGGCCGGCCCTTTCCTGCCAGCGCTGCCTGCATGCAACGTCGCGACTTCATCCGCAATGCCTCCCTGGCCCTGGCCGCGATCGGCTTCCCCGCGTTGCCGGCCTGTGCCGCACAGGGCAACCAGCTCGGGCTGCGCCGGCTCGGCCAGCCGCAGCCGTTCGATTTCGCCACCCTCAAGGGCCAGGCGCGCGCGCTGTCGCAGGCCGCCTACCAGAGCCACAAGCGCACCCTGCCCGGGCCGCTGGAGGCGCTGGACTGGGACCAGTACCAGTCGATCAGCTATCGCCAGGACCACGCCTTGTGGGCCGACAAGCCCGGCAAGTACCAGGCCAAGTTCTTCCACCTGGGCCTGTACTTCCATTCGCCGGTGCGCATGTATGACGTGGTCGATGGCACCGCGCAGGAGCTGGCCTACGATCCGGCGGCGTTCAATTACGGCAAGAGCGGATTGACGGGCAGCCACCTGCCGGCCGACCTCGGCTTTGCCGGCTTCCGCCTCAACACCCGCCAGGACACCGACCGCGACTTCGCCGCGTTCCTGGGCGCCAGCTACTTCCGTGCGGTCGGCAAGGAAGGCCAGTACGGCCAGTCCGCACGTGGCCTGGCGATTGACACCGGGATGGGCAAGCCGGAGGAATTCCCGGACTTCATCGCCTACTACCTGGAACAGCCGGCGGCAGACTCCAACACCCTGGTGGTGTATGCGCTGCTGGATTCGCCCAGCGTGGCCGGCGCCTACCGCTTCGCGATCACCAACGGCGATGTGCTGCTGATGGACATCGACTGCGCGCTGTACCCGCGCAAGGCGATCGAGCGGCTCGGCATCGCCCCGTGCACCAGCATGTACCAGGTCGGCGAGAACGATCGCCGCATGGACTGGGACTGGCGCCCGGAAATCCACGATACCGACGGCCTGTCGATGTGGACCGGCGGCGGCGAGTGGATCTGGCGTCCGCTGTGCAACCCGCACAACCTGCGCTTCAACATGTTCGTGGACAACAACCCGCGTGGCTTCGGTCTGCTCCAGCGTGACCGCAACTTCGACCATTACCAGGACGACGGCGTCTTCTACGAGAAGCGCCCGTGCCTGTGGGTGGAGCCGAAGGGGCAGTGGGGCAAGGGCTCGGTGCAGCTGGTCGAGATCCCCACCGTCGATGAAACCTTCGACAACATCGTGGCGTTCTGGAATCCCGAGGCCAAACCGCAGCCCGGCCAGGAGCTGCTGCTTGGCTACCGCCTGTACTGGGGCGCCGAACCGCCCGCGCACCCGCCGCTGGCCCACTGCGTGGCCAGCCGCACCGGCCTGGGCGGGGTGATCGGCAAGAAGCGCGCGTACTTCTCGTGGCGCTTCGCGGTCGATTTCGAAGGTGGCGAACTGGCCGCGCTGATCGACAAGGGCGAGGTCGAAGCGGTGGTCCAGGCCAGCCGTGGCCGCGTGGAGATCGTCTCGGCGCGTCCGCTGCGCGAGATCAAGGGCTACCGCGCCATGTTCGACCTGGTCCCGCCGGACGATTCCACCGACCAGATCGACATCCGCCTGTACCTGCGCAGCGGCGGCAAGACCCTGACCGAAACCTGGCTGTACCAGTACAGCCCGCCGCCGAAGGGCGCGCCGGAACGCACGTTGTATTGATCGGCCCCCGGCACCGCACGCCGCTCCATGGGGGGAGGGTAGAGCCGAGCCATGCTCGGCTGCTCTCGGCGCAGCAATCACCGCCACGCGCTGCCTGGCACGCCGAGCACGGCTCGGCGCTACGGCCGGGTGACGATCCGCCACACGCTGCCTGGCACGTCGAGCATGGCGCGGCGCTACGGCCGGGTGACGATCAGATCGGCAGCTTGGCCTGCGCCGGGTCGATTTTTCCTTCACCGCGGGTGATCTTCTTGAACTCGGCGCGGCTGACCGACACATAGCGCTCATTGCCGCCGATCTCCACCTGCGGGCCGTCCTGCACGGCGTGGCCGTGCTCGTCCACGCGCACGGTCATGGTGGCCTTCTTGCCGCTGTGGCAGATCGTCTTGATCTCCTGCATCTCGTCGGCCCAGGCCAGCAGGTACTGGCTGCCTTCGAACAGCTCGCCGCGGAAATCGGTACGCAGCCCGTAGCAGAGCACCGGGATGCGCAGCTGGTCGACCACTTCACTGAGCTGCCAGACCTGGCTGCGGGTCAGGAACTGGGCTTCATCCACCAGCACGCAGCCGAGCTTGCCGTGGGCCTCCAGGTCTTGGGCGATGAGCCACTGCAGGTCGGTGTCGCGGTCGAAGGCCACGCCATCGGCCTTCAGCCCGATCCGCGAGGCCACCACGCCACGCCCGGCACGGTCGTCCAGGCGGGGGGTCAGGATGGCCACGCGCATGCCCCGCTCGTGGTAGTTGTGCGCCGACTGCAGCAGGGTCGTGGTCTTGCCGGCGTTCATCGCCGAATAATAGAAATAGAGCTTGGCCATGCGGGGATTTTATCCGCTCCGTGGCCTGGACAGGCTATCGGCCGATCAGTCGGCCGGGCCGGGCACGGTCGTAGGCGCACCGACATCGACCGTACCGTTGCCACGCCCGGCCTGGGCCAGTTCCTCCGCCTTCCATTGCCAGTACCGCGTCGGTTGCCAGTACCCGTCCTGGTAGAACGTGTCCGGGTCCACCACGCGCGCACCACGCTTGTCGCGGACGAACATGTCCATCTTGGCCGTCACGGCGCCGGTGCGGCTGCCGGTGACCGTGCGCAGCCCGCTGCGCAGCTCGCGCTCCAGGCGCGGCTGGGCGGCGGGGTCGCCGAACTCGGCATACAGCGTCCGCCCCTCGCTGACCGCACGCTGGCGTTCGGCCGGATCCAGCGCGGCCCAGTAACGCTCGCGCTGGGCCAGCAGGAACGGCGTGCCGCGTTCGGCGGCCAGATCCATCCATGCATACCCCATGGCCCGGTCGAGCGCGCCGCCCTGGCCGGTCCACCACATTTCGGCCAGGGCGGCCTGCGAGAGTTTGTCGGCGTACCGCGCAGCGGCCTGGAAGTGGCTGCGCGCCTCGCCCATCCGCCCCTCCACCTGTGCCTGGTGACCCAGTTGGCGGTAGCGCATGTCCGGGTGGTTGGCCAGGAAGGCCGGACTGCCCAGTACTTCCCGCGCGCGCAGGTCGGCCACCTGGGGCTGTGCCAGCACCGGCGAGACGGCCATGGCCGCGACCACCACCCACAACCGTCGATCCGTAAGACGCCCGATCACGTGCCACCTCCCTGCGCTCGACAGACGTCCTCAATACCGGCTGCCCGGGTCGGCGTCAACCGGATCGGCTAGCCGGGCGGCCCGGTACAATGCCCCTCCCACGGAGATGGCATGCACGGTCTCAACCCCCCCCAACGCGCGGCAGTGCTGCACTGCGAAGGTCCCCTGCTGGTGCTCGCGGGCGCCGGCAGCGGCAAGACGCGCGTGATCGTGGAGAAAATCGCCCAGCTGATCGCCACCAAGCGCTACCCGGCGCGGCGGATCGCGGCGATCACCTTCACCAACAAGTCCGCCAAGGAAATGCGCGAGCGCGTGGCCAAGCGGCTGCACGGCGGGGATGCCGAGGATGTCACCATCTGCACCTTCCATGCCCTCGGACTGAAGTTCCTGCAGATCGAACACGCGGCGGTGGGGCTCAAGCGCGGCTTCTCGATTTTCGATGCGGACGATGCCACCTCGCAGGTCAAGGACCTGATGTACGGCGCCAAGCCGGACGACATCGAGGACGTGAAAAACCTGATCTCGCGCGCCAAGAATGCCGGCCTCTCGCCAGAGCAGGCGATGGCCGCGGCGCGCAGCAACCGTGAGAAGGAAGCGGCCAGCGTCTACGAGCGCTACCAGCTGCGCCTGACCGCCTTCAACGCGGTCGACTTCGACGACCTGATCSGCCTGCCCGTGCAGGTGCTGGAAGAAAACCCGGAGATCGCGGTGGCCTGGCGCGAGCGCATCGGCTACCTGTTGGTCGACGAATGCCAGGACACCAACGATGCGCAGTACCGGCTGCTCAAGCAGCTGGCCGGCAGCAAGGGCAACTTCACCTGCGTGGGCGACGACGATCAGTCGATCTACGCCTGGCGTGGCGCCAACCCGGAAAACCTGCAGCAGATGGCGCGCGATTACCCGGCGCTTGAAATCATCAAGCTGGAGCAGAACTACCGCTGCTCCAACCGTGTGCTGCGCGCGGCCAATGCGCTGATCGCCAACAACCCGCACGAACACCTGAAGAAGCTGTGGAGCGACCAGGCCGACGGCGAGCGCATCCGCGTGTGGGAATGCCGAAACAGCGAACACGAGGCAGAAAAGGTGGCGGCGGAGATCTCGTTCCTGGCCACCTCCAAGAAGATTCCGTGGAGCGATTTCTGCATCCTGTTCCGCGGCAATTTCCAGTCGCGGCCGCTGGAAAAGGCCCTGCAGCTGGTGCGCGCGCCGTACCACATCACCGGCGGCACCGCGTTCCTGGAACGCCAGGAAGTGAAGGACACGCTGTCCTGGCTGCGCCTGCTGGTGAACCCCGACGACGATACGGCGTTCATGCGCGCGGTCCAGTCGCCCAAGCGCGAAGTCGGCGCCGGCACGCTGGCCAAGCTGGCCGAGCTGGCGTCTGAAAAAGAGCTGCCGATGGCCCATGCCGCCGAAGCGATCGGTGCGTTGTCGCAGCTGCCGCCACGTGCGGCCAATGGACTGAGCCGCTTCACCGACATCCTGCGCGACCTGCGTGCGGAGATGCCCAAGCTCAGTTCCGGCGACCTGGTGCGCAAACTGGTGAAGGAATCGGGGCTGGTCTCCGAGCTGCGCAGCGCATGCAAGGAAGAGTCGGTCTACCAGCGTCGCCTGGGCAACCTGGAAGAACTGGCGCAGTGGTTTGAAGGCGGCCCACGCGGCGCCACCACCGCCGACCTGGCCGCGCAGCTGGCGTTGCTGTCGCGCAACGACAAGGACGATGGCGGCAACCAGGTGCGGATGATGACCATGCACGCCTCCAAGGGCCTGGAATTCCCGTACGTGTTCATCATCGGCTGTGAGGACGGCGTGCTGCCGCACCAGGTCAGCCTGGATGAAGGCAACCTGCAGGAAGAACGCCGCCTGCTGTACGTGGGCATCACCCGCGCCAAGGTGCAGCTGTGGATGAGTTACAGCAAGCTCACCCGCAAGTTCGGCGAGCACGTGCGGCTCAAGCCCAGTCGTTTCTTCGACGAGATTCCGGCCGAGGAAATGCAGCGCGACGGCGCCGATCCCGTCGCCGACGCCGCGCGCAAGAAAGAGCGCGCGAGTGCGGGGTTGGCCGCGATCCAGGCATTGTTCGACTGACCCAACACACGGTAGAGCCGACCGTTGGTCGGCTGCCGTTCCGAGGCGCGTCGGCTGCACTATGTCCGGTCGAAGAGCAGCCGACCAACGGTCGGCTCTACCGTGTTCGCGGCGCGCACTGCACAATCGGGGCATCGTCCTCTGCAGTGATCCGCATGTCCGCCCTGATCCAGACCGACCGCCTGCACCTGCGCCTGATCGATCCCGACCACGATGCGGCCGACATGCTGGCCCTGCTCAACGCGCCGGGCTTCATCCGCAACATCGCCGACCGTGGTGTGCGCACCCTGGCCCAGGCGCGCGACTACACCGCCGAGCGTGTGCTCGGCAGTTACACGCTCAACGGGTTTGGCATGTACGCGATCATCCGTCGCAGCGACGGGGCCTGGCTGGGCAATGCCGGGTTGGTGCGCCGCGATGGACTGCCGGCGCCGGACATCGGCTACGCGTTGCTGTCCGAGTACGAAGGCAACGGCTACGCGTTCGAAGCCGCGCGCGGGGTGATGCACTACGCACGCGATGTGCTGGGCCATGCGGACCTGTACGGCATCGTCTCGCCGGACAACCTGCGCTCGGCCGCGTTGCTGCGCAAGCTGGGCATGGAAGACCGCGGTGACCTGCTGTTGCCGCCGCCGCACGGCGGGGACGTCGTGCTGCTGTTCGCCACGCCGGGTGCGCCGGCCCCTTGATACCGCGCAGCCGAGCATGGCTCGGCTCTACCATCGGCAGGGTCGCGGTGCCTGTTGCCGTGCAGCCGAGCATGGCTCGGCTCTGCCATCGGCAGGGTCGCGGTGCCTGTTACCTCGCAGCCGAGCATGGCTCGGCGCTACCACCGGCAGGGTCGCGGTGCCTGATACCGCGTAGCCGAGCATGGCTCGGCTCTACCATCGGTAGGGCTGCGGTGCCTGTTGCCGCGGAGCCGAGCATGGCTCGGCGCTACCATCGGTCGGCCATGGGTAGAGCCGAGCCATGCTCGGCTGCCTTTTACCCCCCCAACTGCGCGCGCAGGTCGGCCAGCTGTTCCTGCAGCTCGGCCACGGTGGCTTCCAGCTGTTGCACGCGCGCTTCCAGCGCCGGGTTGCCCGCGACGGCACTGCCGCCGCTGGACGCTGCCGACTTGTACTGCTCGGCCAGCGCCTGCCCATCCACCGGTCCACCGAGAAGGTGCATGTAGCGGTCTTCGCGTTGGCCGCTGGCGCGCGGCAACAGCACGGCCAGGCCGCGCTGGATCATGCGTTCGATGTGGTGGCGCAGTTCCTCGGCATCCTGGAACGCGAACAGGCGCTCGCTGCGGGTCAGCAGCTCGTTCACCGTCTGCGGGCCGCGCAGCAGCAACAGGCCCACGATCGCCAACTGCTGGCGGGTCAGGTCCAGCGCGGCACCGGCGCGATGCTCGTAGCGCTCGGCGCGCGAGGAGAACTGCTGGCGCGCCAGGCCAAGCGTTTCCAGCTGGCGCAGCGCGTGGTGCACATCGCCGGCCGACAAGGCCATCACCGGCTCGCGTGCGGTCTTCTGGTTGGCGGCCACCTGGGCGGCGTTGACCGTCAGCGGGTAGGCGTCCGGCGTGGTCGCCTCCTTCTCGATCAGGCAGCCCAGGGCGCGGGCCTGGGCCGCGCTCAGCACGGGCAGGGCGGGGGTCTGGGGGTCATCGGTCATGGGGCGCTCGGCGGTGTTTCAGGGGCGTGCAGCATAGCCGAGGCCCGCACCGCACATGATTGCCGCCGGACAAGCCGGTAAACTGGCGCGACTTTGTTGCTGGTGACCCCGATGCGTCGTACTGCTGCTGTTTCCCTGTCCGTGCTTGCCTGCGCCGTGATGGCGCTCAGTGCCTGCAAGCGCACCGAAGCCCCGGCCGAAGCTGCCCCGCCGCCCGCCAGCGCCCCGGCCGCCGCCGGCGATGCCGCCGTCGCGGCCAACGACAACCTCAACGCCGTGCTGTGGATGCAGCGCGCGCAGGAATACCGGGCGATCACCGAGCAGACCTACCGTGCCGCCGCCGACCACCTGGACAAGGCGCTGAAGGAAGCCAACTGGGATGCGCTGGTACCGGAGGAACGCGGCAACGCCGCCAAGGGCCTCAAGCCGGCCGTGGTGCTGGACGTGGACGAGACCGTGCTGGACAACTCGCCCTACCAGGCGCGCCTGGTGCGCGATGGCAAGGAATACGATGAACTCAGCTGGGACCAGTGGGTGGCCGAGAAGAAGGCCAGGGCGATTCCCGGCGTGGTCGATTTCGCCAAGGCCGCCAATGCCAAGGGCGTGACCCTGCTGTACATCTCCAACCGCGCCGTGCACCTCAAGGAGGCCACTCTGGCCAACCTGCGTGCCGAAGGCCTGCCGGTCGCCGATGACAGCGTGTTCCTCGGCCTGGGCACGGTGGTGAAGGACTGCGAGCAGGCCGGCAGCGAGAAGAACTGCCGCCGCCGCCTGGCCGGCCAGCAATACCGCGTGCTGATGCAGTTCGGCGACCAACTGGGCGACTTCGTCGAAGTCACCGCCAACACCAATGAAGGGCGCGATGTGCTGCTGCAGCAGTACCACGACTGGTTTGGCGAGCGCTGGTGGATGCTGCCCAACCCGACCTACGGCGGCTTCGAGCCGGCGCAGTTCAACAACGATTATTCGCAGTCGCGCCAGGCCCGCCACGACGCCAAGCGCGCCGCGCTGGATTACGCGCCGTGAGCCGCGCCCCGCTGCCGCTGCGTGACGAGGAGCGCCTGATCTTCGCGCTCGACGTGCCGGGCCGCGACGAGGCGCTGGCGTGGGTGGACCGGCTGGGGGAGACGGTCGGGTTCTACAAGATCGGCATGGAGCTGCTCGCCTCGGGCGAGTACTTCGACGTGCTGGAGACCCTGGCCGCGCGCAACAAGCGGGTGTTCGTCGACCTGAAGTTCTTCGACATCCCGGCCACCGCCGCGGCGGTGATCAAGCGCCTGTCGCAGTGGCCGGTCAGCTACGCCACCATCCACGGTTGGCATCCGGCCATGATGGAGGCGTGCGCCGCCGCCAACGGCAGCGAGATGCGCCTGCTGGCGGTGACCGTGCTGACCTCGATGGGCCGTAGCGACCTGGCCCAGATGGGCATCGACCGTGAACCGGTCGAGGTCGTGGTCGAGCGCGCGCTGGCCGCACAGGCTGCCGGCATCGACGGGGTGATCGCCTCCGGCCAGGAAGCGGGGCCGATCCGCGCCGCCACCGGCGCCGGTTTCTCGATCGTGTGCCCGGGCATCCGCCCCGATGGCCCGGGCGGCGATGACCAGAAGCGCACCGTGGGCGTGGCCCAGGCCTTCGCCGACGGCGCCGATGCGATCGTGGTCGGGCGGCCGATACGCCTGGCAAACGATCCGCGCGCCGCCGCCGAGGCGATCCAGCAGGAAATCGCCACCGCCTGGCGCGCGCGCCAGGCCTGAAGCACCCTCCGCCGCACGCCGGATCGGCGTGCGGCGTGACCGGCAGCCCATTACCAATCGAGCGAAGAACGTAGGGGTGGATAGGGTCACGCCCCAGTCGACGGGCGACATTGGCCCAGCGCTCGACGTCGGCATGACCTGAAAACGTGAGCGGCGCCCGTCGCAATCGCCGCGCTTGTGCCTCGGGAAACCCCGCGTCGCCCGCCAACAGCGCCGCGCGCCGCAGTTCGCCCCGCCCCTTCTGCGATGGAATCCATCCTGCCGGCACGACGTTGCCCGGCGCGATCCCATCCTTGCAATGGAGGTGCTGCATGCATGTGTTTACCCGACTGGCTCTGGCGGCCGGTGTCCTCGGACTCTCCCTGGCCGCGCAGGCGGCTCCCGCGCCGCCCAACGGCGAGCTCTTGCGGCCAGTGATCATCGGCGGGGAGGATGCGTCCCCTGGCCAGTATCCCTTCATGGTCAGCCTGCAACGGCTGGACTTCGGCGATTCGGACCATAGCCGCCACTGGTGCGGCGCTACGCTGATCTCGCCTTCCTGGGTGCTCACCGCCGCCCATTGCGTGCAGGGCGCCAAGCCAGCCGGCTATGCCGCGCTCGCCGGGGCCACCGTGCTGGACACCACCGTGCGCAAACGCACGTCCAACATCCGTGCGATCCACGTGCACCCGGCCTTCAACGCCAACACCCTGGTCAATGACGTGGCGCTCATCCAGTTGCGCAAGCCGATAGACGGGGCGGTGCCAGCCACGCTGCTGGAGGGCAGCGATGCCGGTTACCTCAAAACCGGTCGCGACTTCAGCGTGATCGGGTGGGGCGACACCGGGCTGGAGGGCCCGGAGGGCGCGCCCACAGTGCTGCAGACGGTGCAGACCCCGTTCGTGCCCTTCAAGACCTGCCAACAGGCCTACCGCAGCCTGGAGCCCGGCGCGGTGATCTGCGCCGGCAAGGAGGGTATCGACAGCTGCCAGGGCGACTCCGGTGGTCCATTGCTGGTGCAGCGGCGCAAGCAATGGACGGTGCTGGGGGTGGTCAGCTGGGGCCAGGGGTGTGCCCAGGCCGGCTACCCCGGGGTGTATGCGCGACTATCGGCAGGCTATATCCGCGATTTCATCACCGCCACTTGGACACGTTACTGAAATCAATAAAAACAGCCACTTACGTCGATCATGATGAGGTGTTGCCTTAACTCGGATGGCGGCGTAGGATCGCCGCCATCCGGCTTGCCGGAAATGTGCCACACCATTGTCCTCCGGTTTGCGCCGGTTTGAAGAGGTCCCTGCCGATACCGGCGTGGCCTCTTTTTTTTGTTCTTTTCCCATCTGAGCCGAGCGAATTGCTGCAAGCGCCGTCGCAGAGTGAGCACGACGCTACGCGCATGGACGGACAGTGCCCCGGCGACGTCGGATCGGTTGGTGTCTTCGTTCTGGGCTACCGCGAGCGGGAGGGCCCGTAGCGGCCGGTAGGTCCCTGGCGCAAATGTCCCCCGGCCGCGTGGYGGCCTCCTCCTTKATTTTGCCCARGRRCCTACCGSCCGCTACGGGGCTCGGCKTGCGGTGCGKAGGTGGAMGCCAGGCTTTTCYGTCGCTGGTCGGTGGGTCGGGCGCTGGGCKCCCATGCCCTTTCCGGCGAATGTCCTCCGGCGTCGGCCTGCGGCCGCCCCCTCCCCCTTTATTTCGCCTCCAAGGGCATGGGCGC
>NZ_JBFULO010000078.1:0-12862 GCF_054049855.1 Stenotrophomonas sp. P5_B8
TGCCCGAAGATTCCCAGGAGCCGGCCAGCGGCCGGCACTACGTCATTGTCCGGGTTCATGGCGAGCCGGCCAGCAGCCGGCACCACCGGTTGGCGTCGCGTTGGCCCACTGCGGCATCATGGGCACATGAAGATCTATCTTGTTGGCGGCGCCGTGCGCGACCGCATGCTGCAACGCGCCCCCGGCGACCGCGACTGGGTCGTGGTCGGCGCTTCGCAGGCGCAGATGGAAGCACTGGGCTACAAGGCGGTCGGCCGCGATTTCCCGGTGTTCCTGCATCCGGACACCGGCGAGGAATACGCACTGGCACGCACCGAGCGCAAGTCCGGCCGCGGCTACCGCGGCTTCGTGGTCGATGCCGACCCGTCGGTGACGCTCGAAGACGACCTGCTGCGCCGCGACTTCACCATCAACGCGATCGCCTGCGACGAGGCCACCGGTACGGTGGTGGACCCGTATGGCGGCGTGCGCGATATCGAACAACGCGTGCTGCGTCATGTCGGCCCGGCCTTCGTCGAAGACCCGCTGCGGGTGCTGCGTGCGGCGCGCTTCATGGCCCGCTTCGCCCCGCTCGGCTTCACCGTCGCCCCGGAAACCCTGGACCTGATGCGCCAGATCGCCGACAGCGGTGAACTGGATGCGCTGGTCCCCGAACGCGTCTGGCAGGAACTGCGCCGCGCGCTCACCTGCGCCCAGCCCTCGGCCTTCCTGCGCACGCTGCACGACGCCAGCGCGCTGCGTGCGATCCTGCCCGAGCTGGACGCGCTGTACGGCGTCCCGCAACGGGCCGAGTTTCATCCCGAAGTGGATACCGGCGTGCACCAGGAAATGGTCAGCGACATGGCTGCCCGCCTCGCGCCGGGCGATGACCTGATCGGCTTCGCCGCGCTTACCCACGACCTCGGCAAGGGCCTGACCCCGCCGTCGGAATGGCCGCGCCACATCATGCACGAGCAGCGCGGCGTGGCCCCGCTGCGTGCCCTGTGTGACCGCCTGAAGGTACCGCTGGACCACCGCCAGCTGGCCGAAGCCGTGTGCCGGGACCATCTCAATGTGCACCGCATCGATGAACTGCGCGATGCCACCGTGCTGGAACTGCTGAGCCGGTGCGACGGCTTCCGCCGTCCGGAGCGCATCGCGCAGATCGCGCTGTGCTGCGAGGCGGACAAGCGCGGCCGGCTCGGCTTCGAGGACAGCGACTACCCGCAGGGTGCAACGCTCAACCGGTTGCACCAGGCTGCCTTGACGGTCCAAGCGCGCGACCTGGACTTGACCCATCTGAGGGGCCCGGCGGTGGGTGAGGCGTTGGCGAGGGCGCGTACACAGGCGATTGGCGCGTTGCGCTGATCGCTTCAACGGACAGGTGCGTGAGGATTCCATCTGCGATCCTCCCCCGCCCCTCTGCCGGATCACGCGCGGGGCGGTCCGTCGGGCGGAGGTCAGGCACATTGAAGCGCGCCGCGGTTACTGGGTAAGCTTGCGACGGGGCGGCTATGAGGGTGCTTCCTTCTACACTTCGAACTAGTGCCTTCGCTTTCCGCCCCACCTCTTTTCCTGCCGCCACGCATCCCACGGTAAGCCATGAACCCGATGCTGTTGCGGCGCAGATCCAAGGTCATCCTAAGCGCGGGACGCGAGCGCCAGCCGCTTGAGGTGGTCGCCACGCTGCAGAAAAACCTGGAAGCCCTCGGCTTCCAGATGTCGCCTTCGCTGTGCGAGCAGGTGGCCACGTTGTCGCTGACCCAGGTGGAGGCGTTTTACAAGCGCCTGATCCGCGCCTTGCGCGAGATGCTGGGCGCGCATCGGAATTACGCGCCGCTGTACCCGGACTTCCCGGCACAGATGATGCGCGCCAGCGATGCCGAACGGTACTGGAACGCGTATCTGCACTATCGCGGCCAGCTCGATCGCTTGGGCGAGGCCACGCCGCGACCGCCCCGGCAGGACGTGCCCAACTGGCGCGTGCTCGAGCTGGGCACACAGGACGAGGTGGATGCGCTGTTTGTGGCGCTTGCCGCCGCGCGTACGCCGTACTCCCCGGAAGACAGCGCCGATGTGCGCTGGTACGTGGCGCAGCATCGCGAGCGCGCGTTGTCGCTGCTTCCCGAGACACTTCCCTGCAAGGAGAACCTGGCCGTGGTCGTGGCCGCGCTGCTTGCCGATGAAGGCACGGCCGATCCGCGCGTCCTCGCCCTGGGCCGTCATGTGCGCACCGCCACCGATGTGCTGCGCATCGCCGTAGCGCTGGACGACGGCGACGTATCGCTGGCCACGCCCACCCGCTTCGGGCGCTACCGGCGTCCTTTGCGCCGTGCGCTGCTCAACTGGTTGGAGAAAATGCCCAACCGCCTGGAAGACCTGCAGCGCTGGACGCCGCGCTGGGTGCGCCTGGCCGAGCGCCTGCACCCTGGCGAACATGCCGCGCGGTTCCCGGGCACCGCCGCCGACTTCGCCCGGCTGCGCGCTGGGCAGCGCCTGCGTGGTTTCAACGCGCAGGTGGAATGCGCCCTGGCCGATGACGATATCGGCACCGCACTGGCGGTACTGCGCGCACGGCCGGGTGAACTGGCACGGCGACTGGACGCGCTCGCCCGGCGCAGCCACAACGTACAGGACGTGGTGGACACGTTCGCACAGGTGGCGGCCTCGGTGTCCACCCCGGTGCTACTGCAGGTGATGACCCACTTCCAGCACCGCGCGGCACCCCGCGGTCTGCGCGTCTTCCTGCCCAAGGGCCAGGTCGGCAAGCTGTACGCGATCCCCGATCGCCTTGTCCCACTCGATGCCGATCTCTGCGCGGCGCTGGCCCTGCGCTGCGAACAAGCATTGCTCGCCCGCTTCGCCGCGTTGCCGCCCCTGGGCGCCAGTTACATCGACCCGGCCTTGTCGCGCTACCTGGTGCCGTTCTCGCAACGCTCGGCATCCAAGGCATTGCGTACGCTGGTGCGCGGCAGCCGCGTGCCCCTGTCGGACGCCAACACCCTGCGCATGTTCTGCTGGTGGCGCAATGGGAAATCCCGCGTGGATATCGATCTGTCGGCCGCCATCTACGGCGAGGACGTTCAGTACATCGATACGTTGGCCTATTACAACCTGGCCACCTTCGGCGCCCATCACAGCGGCGACATCGTCGATGCGCCGCAGGGTGCGAGCGAGTTCATCGATATCGATATCGATCACTGCCGGGAGCGTGGCATCCGCTGGATCGTGATGTGCCTGAGCAGCTTCAGCGGCCAGGCGTACTGCGATCTGCCCGAGTGCTTCGCCGGCTGGATGGCGCGCACCGCGCCGGATTCAGGCGAGATCTATGAGCCCGGCACCGTGGTGGATCGGTTCGACCTGGCCTCGGACACCACCTTCTGCTTGCCGATCGCCTTCGACCTGGTGGAACGCCAGGCGCTGTGGCTGGACATCGGACTCACCAGCACGCCGCGATTTGCCGTCAACGTGGCCAACAACCTTGCCGGCGTGTCGCTGATGCTGCGTGCGATATCGTCACTGCCCAAGACCACCCTGCACACGTTGTTCGACCTGCATGTGCGCGCACGCGGACACAGGGTAAGCGCACCGGATCAGGCAGCAACCGTCTTCGCGGTCGATCAGGGCATTACCCCGACCGACCTGCCAAGAATCAGCGCCGAGTTCCTGTAACACTGCCCACTGCTGTCACCAGTCAAACCGCAGCCCGATATTCCCTTCGATCACCTTGCGTTCCTTGCGTGCGCTGCTTTCCAGGTCACGTGTGTAATCGGCCACCGCAAACGCGCTGACGTTGGCGTTGAAACGCGCCACCACGCCCACGCCCACTTCCAGCGCACGCGCATCCTGCTGGTTGAGGATGCGGTTGCTGTCGAAATCGATGCGGTCTTCGCCGTCCAGGGTCTGCCAGTAATTGAGCTTGATGTACGGCTGCCAGCCGTTGCCGGCGATGTCGTAGTCGGCAGCCAGGCGCAGGCCGACGCGTCCGGTCCAGGCGTTGTCGTTGTCAAAGCGCAGCGCGGACACCGCGTCGCCGGCATCATCCACCGACGTGCGCTGCCAGATCACCTGCAGCTGGGGTTCCAGCCACCACGCACTCTGCCCGAAGCGCAGCAGCGGCTTGCCCACTTCCAGCGAGGCGGTGGTGCCATCGCCGCGCACGTCGATGCCCAGCCCGCGCGAGGACGTTGCGTCGCCGTCGTATCGGCTCTGCATCACTACCGCGTCCAGGTAGCCACCGGCACTGCCGGCGCGGGTCCAGTACACGCCCACGTGTTTGTCATCCAGCCGCGTCCGGCCCACCGCGACGTTTTCCCAGCCGATCGCAAAACCGGTCACGTTGCCCTGCGCACGGGTGCGCCCGACAAACACGCCGAACTGGTCGCGGTGGGTGTCGGCCGCGTTGGCGTACAGGTCCAAGCCGGCCTGGATGCCCTGGATGTCGCCGTCGAAGCCGGGCTGCGCGTCGCCGTCCCACTGCTGTTCGTGGCTCTGCCCCACCAGCCGCGCCCAAGCCGCGCGCACGCCACCCTGCCCGGCCAGCAGACGCTGCTCGCCCTGGCGTTCGTGGAAAGTGCCCAGGCTGGCCAGGCTGGTCTCGCGCAGCAGCGGCGGCACCACCGAGTACAGGCCGGTCTCGAAGCGGTAGAGCGGAATGATGTCGCCCTGCGCAGGGCGCGCCCCGGGCGTGGGCGGCACCGCCAGCGGCCCGGGCACACCGGCCACCTCGGTGGGCACCGGCGGCGGGGTATCGATGCTGGGCGGCGCGACGTCGGCGGGGGCGGCCGGCTCGGGCGGCGGGGCCGGCTCGGCCGCAGTTGGGTTCGGATCATCCGGCGGGTTCACGTCCGGCGGTGGCGGCGCTGCGGGCGGCAGGTCGACCGGCGGCGTGCCGGTGCTCTCCGGTGGCGGCGGCGGTGTCGCCAGGATGCCGCCGGGCGCGGGCGACGGTGCGGGGGTGGCGGCGGCCACCAGGGTCGAGCGCAGGTACCAGTTCTCGGCAGTACCGCCGCTGACCCCGCCCTTGAACAGGAAGTACTCGTACGCCCCGGCGGCGACCGGGTTGTACAGCGCGAACGCGCTGGGCGCGGTAGTGGCGCCGTTGATCGCCTGCACCACCAGGATGCCGTCGGCCACGGTGGAGGCACCGCCGCCGCCGGCGTTGAGGATGCCCACGCCGGTGGTACCACTGGCGCTGCCGGTGGAGATCACCAGCTTGTCCGACGCCGAGCTGTCGTCGCCCAGCACGGTGTTGAGGTACAGCGCGCCGCCAGTGCCGACATAGTTGCCAACCACGGTGAAGGTATCGCCCACACCGCCACCGTTGCTCAGGTCGATGCGACCGGCGTTGGTGAGCGTGGCCAGCTGCCCGGCGACGAACGGGGCGACGCCGCCGTTGCTGCCACCGCCAAACACCGCGCTGGTGGCATCGATATCCAGGCGGCCGGTGCCACTGGCGCTGTCGCCCAGCAGCAGGGTGCCGTCGAAGGCCAGCTGGGTATCGTCGCGCAGCGCCACCTGCTCCCAGTTGGCAAAGCGCGCCACGCCGCTGGTTTTGACGTTGTCGAAACCGAGCACGTCATTGCCCGGCCCACCGTCGAACACCGGCAGTGCGCCCAGGTGGGCGTTATTGAGGTTGGTCAGCTGCGCGACGTCATTGCCTTCGCCGAAATCGATGGCCCCGTACACCACCCCGCCGCCGTTCCAGGTCAGGGTGTCGTTGCCGAAGCTCAGCCGGATTTCACCGCGCACGGTGCCGCCGGTGATGGTCACCGCGTCATCGCCGCCGCTGACGCTGATGTTGCCGCCGATGTACCCGTCGGACAGCACGATGGTGTCGCGCCCGAAGCCGGTGACCAGGTTGCCGTCGATGGTGCCGCCGGACATCAGGAAGGTGTTGTCGTCCAGCTTCATGTTCACCCGGCCGATGCGGCCGCCGGTCATTTCGGCATAGTCGCCATCGTCGAACGCCCCAACAATGCGGCCGCCGGTCATGCGGAAGCGGTCCAGCGCGTCGCCCTGCAGCAGCGCGCCGATGCTGCCACCGGTCATCAGGAAGGTGTCGATGCCCGAGCCCTGCACCACGGGGCCGGTCACGCTGCCGCCGCTGATTTGCAGAGTGTCCTCGCCATCGCCCTGGTCGACGCTGTCGATCACGCCGTCGCCGATCACCAGGGTGTCGTTGCCTGCGCCCTGCAGCACGCCGCCCTGGATGCTGCCGCCGAGCATGTCGATGCGGTCGTTGCCGGCACCGGACACGACGCCGCCGGTACTGCCGGCAATGGTGCCGCGGTTGATCAGGTAGGTGGCCCCATCGAGCTGCAGCGCGCGCCCCGCGTTGGCGATGATGCTGCCACTGTTGTCGATGACATGCCCGCTGCCGGCCTGCACGGTGATCGCGTTGCCGCTGGCGATACCGAGCTGCGCGTTGGCCAGCACGTTGATGGTCGTGTTCGATGCGCCACCGGCGGTGACGATCGGCACTGGATCCGGATTGGGCGCTGCGGTCGAGCAGGTCACCGTTTGGCCCTGACCGGGGGCGGGGTTGTCGCAGCCGGCCCACGCCGGCGCGGCCCCGGTCAGCAGGAGCGTGCCAAAGGCTCCCCGGCACCCCAGGCGCAGCCAGTGCGAAATGCGGTCGGCGAGCACGGTGCGTGCCGGCGAAACGGTCATGGAGCGCATACGCCTTTCCTGTTCTACAAGAGGGGTACGGCACCGGCCCAGTGGTTCTATGCAGACCGACGTCAGTACTTTTACCGTCGCGCCGTGATGAGGGGGGTAAAAGAATGTGATGCCACAGTTAGATTTTGAGGTAGATGCGTCGCGCGTCCAACGCCCACACCACGCCCCACCACACCGCCACGAACCCCACCGCACACAGCAGCGAGGCCAGTTTGGGGGCCGTCGGCAGCAGCGTCGACAGGGCCAGGTACAGCCACCCCCATGCGCCGCTGGCCATCAGCAGCAGCGCCATCGCCGACGAGCCAAGGTAAGCCGCAATGGCGTTGACGCCGAAGCGCCGGCCCAGCGCGGGCGCGCCCCAGCGATCAACCAGCAGGTGGGCCAGCAACAAGGCCGTCACCGACAGCCCGCCGGTCCACAGCACGAAACTGGGGGTCCACAGCTGCTTGTTGAGGGGCAGCCACAGGGCCGCCACGCCGCCCAGGAGCAGGCATGCCGCTGCCAGCACCGCCAGCCCGCCCACCTGCCCTGTGCGCAGCCACGCGCCCGCACGCAGGCCCAGCACCGTCGTGGCGACCGCGCCCAGGCTGCTCAGCAGCCCTTCGGGGTCGTGGCCGAGCCCGGTCAGCGGGTCGTACTTGTAGAGCAGCGGCGCGAACAACGCAGTATCCAGGCGGCTGGCCGGGTTGACCAACGGGGCCAGCGAATCGGCCCCCAGCAGGAGCGCGGTGTACGCCAGCAGCAGTCCGACCAGCACCGCCCATTGCGTGCGGGCGCGCGTCTGGATGGCCAGCAGTCCGACCACCGCCACGCACAGCGCGATCCGCTGCAGCACGCCCCACAGCCGGTAGGCCGGCAGGTCCATCAACCACCAGGCCAGCAGGTGCAGCAGCGCACCGGCCAGCGCGATGCGCAGCGCACGCTGCAGCAGGCCACTGCGCAGGGCCGGACGCAGCGTCTGCTGGCCCGCGCGCGGTGCCAGGCTGAAGGCCATCGACACGCCGGCAATGAACAGGAACAGCGGAAAAATCAGGTCGGTCGGGGTAAAACCATGCCAATCGGCGTGCAGCAGCGGCGCGTACACATGGCCCCAGTCGCCGGGGTTGTTGACCAGCAGCATCGCGGCCACGGTCAGCCCGCGCAGGGCGTCGATCGAGCCCATGCGCGGCGCGGCGGCAGCGCTCATGCGTCCTCGCGCTGGCCGGCGATCCAGGTGCTGCGCACCTGCAGCGCGTCGTCCAGCAGCACCAGGTCGGCCTGGTAGCCTTCGGCGATCTCGCCCAGTCRGTCGTCCAGGTTGAGGAACTGCGCCGGATAGCGCGAGGCCATGCGCGCCGCTTCGTCCAGCGGCAGGCCGAGCAGCTGCACCGCATTGCGCACGGCAGTGGCCATGTCCAGTGCCGATCCGGCCAACGAGCCGGCCGCGTTGCGCACCACCCCATCCACGGCGGTGATCACCTCGCCATACAGTTCGTAGCTTGGGCTGTCCGCGCCCACCGGCGGCATCGCGTCGGTGACCAGCATGACCTTGCCGCGCGGCTTGGCCGCCAGCGCCACGCGCAGGCTGGCCGGATGCACGTGCACCCCATCGGCAATGATCCCGATCCAGCTGTCGCGGTCTTCCAGCGCCGCGCCCACCGCACCCGGCTCGCGCCCGGTCAACGGCGACATCGCGTTGTACAGATGGGTGAAGCCACGGATGCCGGCATCCAGCCCGGCGCGTGCTTCTTCGTAACTCGCTGCGGTGTGCCCCGCGGCGACGATCACGCCGCGTTCGACCAGCGCGCGGATGCTCTCCAGCGGCACCCGCTCGGGCGCCAGCGTGAGCAGGGTGACGCCGTTGTCGAGCGAGGCCGCCAGCGCGATCTCCTCGGCATCGGGCACGCGGAACGTGTTGGCGTCGTGGGTGCCCTTGCGCGCAGGGGCGATGTACGGGCCCTCCAGATGGATGCCGAGCACGCCCGGCACGCCCTGCGCGATGGCCGAACGGGTCGCGTCGATCGCGCGGCGCATCACCTGCACGTCGTCGCTGATCAGCGTCGGCAGCAGCCCGGTGGTGCCGAAGCGGCGGTGCGCGGCGGCAAGCCGGCGCAGGCTCTCCACGTCCGGCGTGTTGTTGAACAGCACACCGCCGCCGCCATTGACCTGGGCGTCGATGAAGCCGGGCAGCAGCCAGCCGCCGCCGAGGTCCACCTGTTCGTCGGCGGTGCCCAGCTGCGGGGCGGCATCGGAGACCAGCGCGGTGATGCGGCCGGCTTCGATCACTACCGCCAGGTCATCGCGGAATTCGTCGCCGGCCAGGATGCGGGCGTTGCGCAGCACGGTTTTCATCAGACGGTTTCCGTCACCTTGTTCAGATGCGGCGGCAGGTCCGGGTTGTGCCCGCGGCGCAGCGCCAGTGCATTGATTGCGCGATAGAACGCCTGCACGTGCAGCAGCGGCGCGCAGGCCGGATGTGGAGCCGCCGGCAGCGGTAGATCGCCGTCGGCATCGGAGAGCCACACCTGCGCATCGCGTGCAGCGAATTCCTTCAGTACTGCGCGGGTACCGGCGCCGGTTTCATCGGGCTGGGCGAAGGCCAGCACCGGGAAGCCCGGACCCACCAGCGCCATCGGGCCGTGCTTCACTTCGGCCGAGCTGTAGGCTTCGGCATGCAGGCCACAGGTTTCCTTGAATTTGAGTGCGGCTTCCTGCGCCGCGCCCAGGCCCAGTCCGCGGCCGAGCACGAACAGATTGTGTGCCGGGACCAGCCCCTCGGTAAGTGCGGACCAGTCGCTGTTCCAGGCCTGGCGCAGCGCGTCTGGCAGCGTGCGCAGCGCGGCGATCAGCGCCGCATCCTGGCTCCAGTAGGCCACCAGCTGCAGGATCGCCGAGAGCGAGGCCAGGTAGCTTTTGGTTGCCGCGACGCTGCGCTCGGCGCCGGCCCCGAGCGGGATCACGGTGTCGGCCAGCTGCGCCAGCGGCGAGTCCTCGACATTGACCAGCGCCACCACGCGCGCACCGGCCGCACGCGCGGCCTCGGCGTTGCGCAGCAGGTCCGGGCTCTTGCCCGACTGGGAAATCACGATGTACAGCGCACCGCGCAGTTTCAGCGGCGCTTCGTAGACCGAGCCCACCGATGGCGAGGCCGACGCGGTGACCAGGCCCAGCGTGGTTTCCAGCAGGTACTTGGCGTAGGTGGCGGCGTGGTCCGAGCTGCCCCGCGCGCAGGTCACCACGAACGGCGGTGGTGCCGCGCGCAGGCTGGCGGCCAGGGTTTCCACCGCAGCCTGGTTGCGCGCGAACTGCGCGGCAATCACATCGGCCGCTTCGGCGGCTTCGCGGTACATCAGGGTGTCGTGGGGGGCAGGCAGGGACATGCGGGACTCAGGTGGTTTCAGGAGAAGGAGGGCGCGCGCCCTGCGGGCGCATCGGCGCGGTGGAACCGCGCACCACCAGCTGCGGCACGAAGCCCTGGTTCTGCAGCTGCAGCGGTGCGTCGTCGTAGGCATCGCTGCGCAGCTGCGCGATCAGCAGGCGCGCGGCATGCCGGGCGATGTCTTCGGTGGCCTGCTTGGCGGTGGTCAGCGGTGGCCACGACTGGCGCGAAAACGGGCTGTCCTCGAAACCGGCGATGGACAGGTCGTAGGGCACGTTCATCCCCGCCGACTTGGCGGCGGCCAGCACGCCGGCCGCGATTTCATCGTTGGAACCGAAGATCGCCGTCGGCGGCTCGCGCAGCGCCAGCAGCCGACGCGCGCCACGGAAACCATCGTCGAAGGTGTAATCGCCCTGCACCACCAGGTGCTTGTCGATGCTCATGCCGTAGTCGCGCAGCGCCGCTTCATAGCCGGCATAGCGCTCGCCGCTGGAGCGGTGCGAGCTGCCGCCCCAGAGGAAACCGATGCGCAGGTGGCCGAGTTGGATCAGGTGCTCGGTGATTTCATACGCGGCCTCGCGGTCATCGACGAACACGCACGCACCGTCTTCGGGATCGGCGGTGGCGGCGATGATCCGCACCAGCTTGATGCCGCGCGCGGTCAGTGCCGCGACCAGATCGGCGCGTTCGGACATCGGCGCGGTCAGCACCAGCCCGGCCAACCGTGAACGCTGCACCCAGTCGGCCAGTTCCTCAGCCAGCATCGGCGAGCTTGAATCGCAGGGATGGATCTGCAGTCCGAACCCGGTTTCGCGGCAGGCTGCCAACACGCCATTCTGCACGCCGATGATGTGGTACGGGTTGGGGTTGTCGTAGACCAGACCGACCACCAGCGTGGTGCCGGTGCGCAGGTTGCGCGCGGCCGGATCGGGCTCGTAATCCAGTTCGGCGATGGCCCGCAGTACCCGCGCGCGGGTGGCCTGCATGACCGAGGGTTCATTGTTGATGACGCGCGAGACCGTCTTCAGCGACACCTTGGCCCGTTCGGCAACATCCTTGATGGTCGCTCTGCGCATGCTCTTTTCCTGCGGGTCCCGTTGGACGTCCATGATCGCCGATCACTGCCCGTCGCGGGAAAGCCCCACCCGGTGCCCGCGCACCGAGTAGAACAGGATGTAGAGGTAGCACGGCACCATCAGCCCGGCGAACACCCACTGGAAGTCAAAATGCTGCTTGAGCACCGCAAACGCCTGGGGAATGATCGCCCCGCCGGCGATGGCCATCACCAGCAGCGCCGAGCCGGTTTCGGTGAAGCGCCCCAGGCCACGGATCGCCAACGGGAAGATCGCCGGCCACATCATCGCGTTGGCAAAGCCCAGCGCGGCGACGAAACCGACCGACACATAGCCATGGGAGAGCAGCGCGCCGATGCAGAACAGCACGCCCAGGATGGCCGAGATGCTCAGGTAGCGCGACTGCGAGACCCGGTGCGGGATCAGCGCCAGGCCGGCCAGGTAGCCCAGCAGCATGGCGCCCAGGGTGATCGAGGTGAACATCTTGGTCTGGTCCAGCGGCAGGTTGAAGCTGTGCCCGTAGGTCCCGATGGCATCGCCGGCCATCACTTCCACGCCGACGTAGACGAACAGGCACAGCACGCCCAGCCACAGGTGCGGGAACTGGAAGATGCTGGTGCGCTCGGCCACACCGGGCGCGCGCGCCGGAGTGGCATTGGCCTCGGCGGTCTTCAGTTCCGGCAGCGGCGAGAACAGCACGCCCACCGCCAGCACCACCAGCAGCCCGGCCATGGCCATGTAAGGCAGCTGGATCTTGGCGGCGAAGGTATCCAGCAGCACCGTCTTGGTGGCTGCGTCGGCCACCTTCACCTGCGCATCCAGGTCACCGATGCCGTGCAGCACCAGCGTGCCGATCAGCACCGGCGCCAGCATGCCGGCGATCTTGTTGCAGATGCCCATCAGCGCGATGCGCCGGGCAGCGGTCTCGATCGGGCCGAGAATGCTGATGTACGGATTGACCGCCGTCTGCAGCAGGGCCAGCCCGCTGCCGATGATGAACAGGCCGCTGAGCGCGCCCGGGTACCAGCGCTGCTGGGCGAAGTGCGCAAACACCACCGCACCGGCGGCCATCACCAGCAGGCTCAGGCTCAGGCCCTTCTTCATGCCGGTGCGCTTGAGGATCCACGAGGCCGGCAGCGCCAGGAAGAAGTAGGACAGGTAGAACACCATCAGCACCAGGAAGGCGCCGACCTCGTCCAGCTCGAAGGCCAGTTTGACGAAGGTGATCAGCGGCCCGTTGAGCCAGGTGAAGAAGCCGATCAGGAAGAACAGCACGCCGATGATCAGGATCGAAGTGAGCACGCTTGAACGCGCGGAGGCAGCAGGCACGGCAGACATCAAGAGAGCTCCTGCATCGACGGCGCGGGGCGGCGTCGGAAGAGTGGCTGGGAACAACGTTGTCACATTTATTCGTCGGGGCGATCGGGTTTGTCAACAAGCGGTTTTTGCCCAACCTGCCGAAGCGGTCGTGCTGCACCTGCGCAGATCGCATGCCCCGCCACGCTTGGCGGTGCGCCATGCGGTCATTCCCGCTCGGTTGCAAAAACATGACGGCCGTTGGCTGAAAACGTTTTCCCAGAGGGGCGCCCGTTGCGGCGCAACATCGAAAGTGTGAGGTTATCGTTGACATCGTTGTCAGAACGATTACAGACTCCCCCTCAATCGCCAGGCCTTATCGCTGGACCTGCGCACATCCAAGGGAGTCCGTGTGACCGCAGCTGCCCACTCCGTCCAGGCCCATGACCTGCCCGCCACGGTGCCGCCCTTCCTG
>NZ_JBFULO010000079.1:0-12822 GCF_054049855.1 Stenotrophomonas sp. P5_B8
GACCTGCACGGTGTAATCGCGCGTGCCGGTGAAGCCAAGTGCATCGGTGGCGGTCACCGTGAAAGCGAACGCACCGGCTGCGGTGGGCGTGCCGGTAAGCGCGCCGGATGCGGCCAACGCCAGGCCGCCGGGCAGCGCGCCGGTGGTTACCGCGTAGGTGTACGGGGYGGTGCCACCGCTGGTGGAGAGCTGCTGCTGGTAGGCGTTGGCGAACAACCCGGCCGGCAGGGTCGACGGGGTCAGCGTCAGCACCGGCGCAGCCACGCTGAGCGTGTAAGCCTGGGTCACGGTGGCCGGGGTGCCGGTGGTGCTGTCGGTGGCGGTCACGCTGAAGGCAACCGTGCCCACCGCGGTGGGCGTCCCCGACAGGCGACCGCTGGCAGCATCCAGCGCCAGGCCCGCCGGCAGGGTGCCAGTGGTGATGGCGAAGGTGTACGGCGCTACGCCGCCGCCGGCAGCGAAGGCTACCTGGTAGGCGCTGCCCGCCGTGGTCGGGGTCAGGGCGCCGGCGGCCGGCGTCAGGCTCAGCGTGGGCGTGGCCACCTGCAGCGTGTAGTTCTGGACCACGCTGGCCGGGGTGCCGGTGGTGCTGTCGGTGACAGTGACGATCAGCGCGAAGCTGCCCGCCTGGGTCGGCGTACCCGACAACACACCGGTGCCTGTGTCGAACGCCACGCCGCTGGGCAGCGTGCCGTTCAACGCGTAGGTGTACGGTGCGACGCCGCCGGCAGCGGTGATCGGCTGCTGGTAGGCACTGCCCGCCGTGGCCGGTGACAAGGTGGCCGGGGTCACTGTCAGGGTCGGGCTGGCCACGTTCAGCACGAAGCCCTGGCCGGTGGTGAACGGACCGGTGCCGGTGCTGCTGTCGGTCGCCGAGGCCTGCAGGTTGAAGCTGCCGGCCTGGGTCGGGGTACCGCTGACGGTGACGCTGTCGACGGTGCTCGCGGTGATCGACAGGCCGGCCGGCAGGTTGGCCACCTGGTAGCCGCTGTAAGGCGCAGCGCCGCCGGACCAGGTGAAGGTCTGGCTGTAAGGCACGCCGGCCACCGCCGAGAACACGCTGTTGGCGCTGACGGTGATGGTCGGGGTGCCCACGCTGACCGTCACCGTGCCCGGCGCTGAAGTGCCGGTGCCGTTGCTGGCGGTGTAGGTGAAGCTGTCACTGCCGGCGAAGCCTGCTGCCGGCTGGTAGCTGATCGAGGTCGGGCCGGTCACCGTGGCGGTGCCGTGCAGCGGTGCGGTACCGACCGCCACTGAATTGGCCGCCCCGCCCGACAGCGCGAGCGTCACCGGCGCGGCCGGCGCACCGTAGGCCACCGAGGTGCTGACATTGCCAGCGACCGGCAGGCCATCGGCCACGGTGATCGCCATCGCGGTGCTGACCGAATACGGTGCACCCACGCCGGTGCTGCTGTCAGTGGCGGTAACGGTGAAGTTGAACGTGCCCAGCGTGGTCGGCGTCCCGCTGATCACACCGGTGCCGGCCAGGTTCAATCCCGGCGGCACGCTGCCGGCGGTGATCGCATAGGAGTACGGCGCGGTGCCGCCGCTGGCCGGGCCGACGGTGACGGTATACGGCTGGGCGAGCGTCGCCCCCGGCAGTGGGCCACCCGGCAGCACCAGCGTGGGTGCACCCACGGTGAGCACGTAGGCCTGCGCACCGGTGTAAGGACCCGGCGCGGCACTGGTATCGGTCGCGGTCACCGTGAAGGGATATGAGCCGCCAGCGGTGGGTGTACCGGAAAGCACCCCGCCCGCGCTCAGGGTCAGGCCCGGCGGCAGCGAGCCGGTGGTGACCGCATAGCTGTAGCTGCCACTGCCGCCGCTGGCGACGATGGTCTGGCTGTAGGCAACGGCGATCGCCGGAGGCGGCAGCACCGCCGGCGCGACGGTGACCGGCTGGTCATCGTTGAGCACGGTCACGATGCCCTGCGCATCGGCGAGGGTGGCATTGGTGGGTGCGGTCAGATTGACCGCGAAGGTCTCGTCGGCTTCCGGCGTGGTGTCGCCGTTGACGGTGACCGCAATGGTCTGGGTGGTCGCGCCGGGTGCGAAGGTCAGCGTGCCGCTGGCGCTGACGTAGTCGGTGGGCGCGACGGCGCTGGCATTGGCGGTGGCGTAGTTGACGGAGACCGTCTGCCCGCTGGCCGCCGACAACGTCACCGTCAGCGTGGCGGTGACCGTGCCGGCGTTGCCCTCGGTTACCGAGGTGTCATTGATCGACAGCGACGGCAGCGCATCATCATTGACGATCGTACCCAGGCCCTGCGCGTCGGCGACGGTGGCACCGGTGACGTTGCTCACATTGACCAGGAAAGTTTCGTTGGGTTCGTTGAACGTGTCGCCGTTGACCAGCACGGTGAAGGTCGCGCTGCTGCTTCCCGCCGCAATGGTCTGCCCGGTCAGTGCCTGGGCGACATAGTCGCTGCCGGCGGTGGCGGTGCCGTTGGCGGTGGCGATGTCGAAGCTGACCCCGCCCGGGCCCGCCGGCGCGTTGAGCGACACGGTGAAGGTGAACGCCGTGGTGCCGCTGTCGCCTTCATTGAGGCTGACGTCATTGATGCTCAACGCCGGCTGGTCGTCGTCAAGGATCGTGCCGGTCGCACTTGTCGGTGCGCCGACGCCATAACCGGTGCCTGCAGCCAGCGTCAGCACCACGGTCTCATTGGCTTCCACGCTGCTGTCGGCCGTGGGCGTGACGGTGATCGTCCCGCTGGTGGCCCCGGCTGCAATCGACAGCGGCGAGGACACCGCCGCGTAGTCGGTGCCGCTGGTGGCGGTACCGCCGACGGTGTAGGCGATCGACAGCGGCACTAGGCTCGGCTGGTCCAGGGTGACGGTGTAGACCAGCGGGGTGCCGCTGTCTTCGTTGACCGTGGCCGGGGACACCGTGATCGATGCCGTGGGCACATCGTCATTGAGGATCGTGCCGGTAGCGCTGGCCGGCGCACCGACGGTGTAGCCGCTGCCGGCAGCGACGGTGAGAATCACCGTTTCGTCGGCTTCCACGGTAGCGTCGGCGGTCGGGTTGATGGTGACCGTGGCAGTGGTGGCGCCCGAGGGAATGGACACCGTGGCGACGCCGCCGGTGTAATCCACGCCACTGGTCGCCGTGCCGCCGGTGGTCAGGTTGACCACGGTCGGCGAGGACAGGTTGAGGCTGCGGGTGACGGTGTAGACCAGGTTGGTCCCCCCATCCTCGCTGACGCTGGCCGGTGCCACGGCGATGCTGACGCTGGGCGCCGCGCTCACCGTCAGGGTGAAGTTCTCCACCTCGAAGTAGGTGCCGGTGCCGGTGCTGCTGTCGGTGACGCGGATGGTCACCGGATAGGTACCGGGGGCTGCCGTGGCGGTACCGCTGATCACCCCGCCTGCAGAGAGTGACAACCCGGTGGGAAGGCTGCTGGCTTCCATCGCGTAGGCGAAGGGCGCAACGCCGCCGATGGTGGTCAGCGTCTGCGAGAACGCCACGCCCTGGATGGCCGTGGCGGCGGTCGGTGACAGGGTGAGGCTGGGATTCTGCACCGTGCCGCTGTAGGTCTTGTCGGCGGTGGCCGAGGTGGCATCGGTGGCGCGCACGGTGAAGGTGTACGCGCCGCGCTGGGTGGGCGTGCCACTGATCACACCGGCGTTGACGGTGATGCCAGCCGGCGGGGTACCGGCTTGCAGCGTGAAGGTATACGGTGCAGTGCCGCCGCTGGCGCTGAGCGTCTGCGATACCGCCGTGCCGGCGGTCAGGGTGAGCGCGGCCGGTGCGACCACGATCGTGGAGTTGGCCGGGGTGATGGTGACCGCGACCCGGACAATGTCGCCATCGGTGTCGGAGAATTCGAAGACATCACTGGTGGCGGCGTCGCCGTTGTGACCGTAGTCGACGAACCAGCTGCCGCCGGTGATGCGCAGGTTGGCGGTGCCGTGCGATGGCAGCTGCGGGCCGTCCACGGCTCCCTCGCCGGCCAAGGCGATCGGATTGGCGCAGGCGGTGACGTTGATCGCCACGGTGCCGCCATTGCCCACGGTTGCCGACTGGGCCGGACAGATCGACGAGGTATGCGCGGCCCACGCGGCGCTGGACCAGCACAGCGCGGCGCAGAACAGGACGAACACGGTCGAGAAAACACGCGCGGTACGCGCGTATCGGGTACGGAGTGCCATGACCTTTCCCCCTTGGAAAGAATCCACCTGGATGCAGAACAACATCGAGGTGCGCGTCCCGTGCCGGCTGCCCCGGGAGCATGATGCTCCCGTCGTTCCTTGACGTCGCCAGCGGCAGGCATTCCACGCCTCCCCCCTTTGGCGCCATTGGAACAGAGTCCCCGTGTCGAAGAAAGGCCCCCAGCAACGGGACTTGTGAACAGCCTGAATGGCGTTCAGAGTAGCTGCGCGCCAGTCCGGCGCCGCGCTCAGCATCCAAGGGGGATCAGATGAGCGAATTCTTCATCGGCCAGATCATGATGGCCGGGTTCAATTTTGCACCCAAGTATTTCGCGCAATGCAACGGGCAATTGCTGCCCATCAACCAGAACCAGGCTTTGTTTTCACTACTGGGCGTGCAGTACGGCGGCAATGGCGTCACCACCTTCGGCCTGCCGGATATGCGCGGGCGCACGCCCGTCGCGTATGCGCTATCGGCCGATGGAGCATGGCAGCCGCCGGCCATGCAGATCGGTCAGCAGGCCGGGACCGAGAACGTGACCCTGTTGCCCACGCAGTTGCCTGCGCATGGCCACCAGGTCGTGGGCGTGGCCGCTGCCGGCGACAACCGCAACCCCACCGGGCGCACGTTCGCTGGCGGCGGCACGACCAAGCTGTATGCAGCCCAGGGTGGCGCGCTGGTTGCACAGGCACCGTCGTCGGTCGCCCCGGCAGGCAGCACCCAGCCCCATCCGAACATGCAGCCCTACGCCACGCTCAACTTCTGCATCGCGCTGCAGGGAATCTTCCCCTCCCGCAGTTGATCACGGGGCCGGCCGTTGCCGGCCATGCGTTACTCACAAGGAGCATGATCAGATGAGCGTACCTTTCGTCGGCGAAATCCGTATGTTCGGATTCAACCGCGTTCCCAGTGGATGGCTTGGCTGCAACGGCGCACTGATACCGATCGCAGAGTACGAAGTGCTCTTCGCGCTGCTAGGCACGACCTTTGGCGGTGACGGCCAGAGCACCTTCGCCGTGCCGGACATGCGCGGCCGCGTGCCGGTGCACATGGGCCAGGGCCCGGGGCTCAGCAATCGCCCGCTGGGCGTGGTGTCCGGAACCGAGTCGGTCACGCTGACCCTGCCACAGATGCCGGCCCACACCCATGCGCTGTCGGTCTCCAGCGGGGTGGCCACGCTGGAGGCGCCCGCCGCCACCGCGATACCGGGCGCCGTCAGTGGCGAGACCTTCTATGTCACCGACACCAACGGGGCGACCGCACTGGCGATGGAGGCGTTGGCCGTGACCAGCAGCGGTGGCAACCAGGCGCACGAGAACTGCATGCCCACCCTGACGGTGCAGTACTGCATCGCCTGGGCCGGCATCTTCCCGCAGCAGCCCTGACCCTTCCTTCGTTACGCCCAGAGAACCGACATGACCGAACCTTACATCGGACAGATCCAGCCGTTCGGCTTCAACTTCGCCCCTAACGGATGGGCGTTCTGCAACGGCGCTACGCTGGCGATCCAGCAGAACACCGCCCTGTTTTCGCTGCTCGGCATCCAGTACGGCGGCAACGGCACCGTCACCTTCCAGCTGCCCAACTTCAGCGCCCGCGCTGGTGGAGGGACGGGCACCGGCAACGGCCTGACCCCCCGCTCGATCGGCGACACGTTCGGCGTCTCCCAGGTGGCCTTGAGCACATTGGAAATGCCCGCACATGCGCACACGCTGACCGCGTTCGCGCAGACCGACACCAGTAAGCGCAGCGGCGTACCGGTTGCCGGTGGTGGTCTTTCCCAGCCCGGGTCCAACGCCGTCAAGCCCTTCAGCAATGCAACGCCGGACACGCCGCTGTCCCCGTCCATGCTGCTACCCAACAGCGGTGGCAACCAGCCACACAACAACCAGCAGCCCTACCTGGCGGTGAACTTCTGCATTGCCCTGCAGGGCGATTACCCTGCGTTCGACTGATGCTGCCCGCGACGCTGGCGCCGTTCCCTCCGGAGCGGCGCCCAGCGCTGGCCGGGGTCGCCGGGGACACCGGCTGGCAATGGCGCGCGCTGCGCGGCGATGACCTGCCCTGGCTGGTGCAGCTGTATGCGAGCACGCGCGAAGAGGAACTCCGGTCGGTGCCCTGGCCGGACGCTGCCAAGTGGCAGTTCCTGTCGCAGCAGTTCGTGGCCCAGCACCAGCACTACCTGGCCCAGCACCCGCGCGCGCATTACCTGGCGATCCTGCGCGAAGACCAGCCGGTGGGGCGCTTCTATGTCGATGAAGAAGGTGAGGAAGATCTCATCGTGGACATCAGCCTGCTGCCGTCATCGCGCGGCACCGGTATCGGCACGGCGGTGATCGGTTGCCAACAACAGGCCTGTGCGGGACGCGGTCGCGCGCTGCGGCTGCATGTGATGCAGCACAACCACGCTGCGTTGCGCTTGTACCAGCGGATGGGGTTTGTCGCCACCTCGGCGGCGGCGGCGGGCGAACTTTACCTGCCCATGCGCTGGGAGCCCACGCGCCGTCCCCTCAGTTGAACACGGCCTGGTACAGGAAGCCGGCACGTTCCTGCGCGATCGGCACCAGGAAGATGCCCACCTCGCCCACCCGCGCATGCCGCATCGGATAGATCTGCTGCGGAAAGACGATCGGCGCGCCATTGCGGAACAGCAGCGAGAACGGCGCACGTGCGGTATCCGCGCGCGTCTGCGGCAGTGGCCGCGCCTCGACCAGCACGAACTCCATCTGCATGCCATCGAACTCGGCGGCGAACGTCTCGTTCACGCAACCGGCAAAGTGTTCAAGCGTCAACAACTCCATGTCCCGTTCCCCAGTCACGTACCGCAGGCGTAGCGGCATCGAACATCCTCGCTGCATCGCGTGGCGCGCACAAGCGCCACGCGATGCACCGCGCGTGGATCAGGCCGCCAGCGCCGCGTCGATCGCCGCCACCAGGCGCGCATCGTCAGCCGGCACGTCCGGGGCGAAGCGGGCGATGACCTGACCATCGCGGCCCACCAGGAACTTTTCGAAGTTCCACAGCACGCCCGGCGCCGGGTTGACCACCAGCTCGGGGTACTTGGCCACCGCGCCCTGCAGCTTCTCGCGCATCGGGCCTTCGCCGGTGGCGGCCGGCTGGGCAGCGGTGAGCTGCTGGTACAGCGGATGCGTATCGGCACCGGCCACGCTGATCTTGGCGAACAGCGGGAAGCTCACGTCGTATTCCAGCTGGCAGAATTGCTGGATCTCCGCCTCGCTGCCCGGCTCCTGGGCCAGGAAGTTGTTGGCCGGGAAGCCCAGCACTTCCAGACCCGCGTCGTGCTTGTCGGCGTACAGCTTCTGCAGGCCTTCGTACTGGGGAGTCAGGCCGCACTTGGAGGCGACGTTGACCACCAGCAGCACCTTGCCGCGGTAATCGGCCAGCGAGGACGGCTGGCCTTCAATGGTGTTGACGGGGATGTCGTAGACGGTCTGGGTCACTGCAGGTTCCTTGCATTGGAAAAAGGGAGGCACGCGATGGCGATGCCATGGGAATGTCAGTCGACGCAGATCGTGCCGATCGCCACGCCGCCGTCGATGCGCTGACGGCAGCCGAAGTTCTGGCTGACATCGCGCTGGCATTGGCCGGTGGCCTTGGCGCCCGGTGCCACCTGGCCCTGCGCCAGACACTGGCCGGTGCACTCGGCTTTGGCGCTGCAGGTTTTGCCGGCATCGGGATAGGCCACCACGCACTGCACGCGCTGCAGGCGGCCCAGCGGCTGCAGCGCGCCGCCGCTGGCGGCGCAGTCGGCAGCCTGTTTGGCCGCCGTCGCGGCGGCCACCGATGCGGCGTCTTCGGGCGAGGGCGAGGTACTGGCGCAGCCGGCCAGGGCCAACAGCAGGGACAACAACAGGGTCAGGCGCATGCGGGCTTCCTTGAACGATCGGCAGATGCCATAGCATGCGCGATCACCTGCATGCATTGCATGTACGCCACGTGTCACTCCGCCGCGTCGGCCCGCTCGTCTGCCGCGCTGTCCTCGTCCTCGCCGGGGATCTCCTCCAGCAGCTCCTGGCTCTGTTCGGCGCTGAGCGACTCCACCCCGCGCAGGCGGCGTTCGATGGTGCGGGTCTTGCGGCTGGCCTCGCCGAGGCTGCGGCCGACGGTGCTGATCTGCTTCTCGGCCTTTTCGAGGATGCCGGCAAACTTGCCGAACTCGCTCTTGACCGCCCCGAGCAGGCCCCACACTTCGCTGGAGCGCTGTTCGATGGCCAACGTACGGAAGCCCATCTGCAGGCTGTTGAGCAGCGCGGTGACGGTGGTCGGTCCGGCCACCACCACCCGGTGCTCGCGCTGCAGCAGGTCGACCAGGCCGGGACGGCGGATCACTTCGGCGTACAGACCCTCGGTGGGCAGGAACATCACCGCGAAATCAGTGGTGTGCGGCGGCGCGATGTACTTGTCGCAGATCGACTTGGCCTGGATGCGGATCGCGCGTTCCAGCTGGGTGCCCTGTACGCGCACGCCGTCGACGTCGCCCTGTTCCTGCGCATCGAGCAGGCGTTCGTAGTCCTCGCGCGGAAACTTGGAATCGATCGGCAGCCACACCGGGGTGTCGTCATGCCCGCGGCCGGGCAGGCGCACGGCGATATCGACGATCTCGCCGCTGTCCGGGCGTACCTTCACCCCGCGCGCGTACTGCTCCTGGGTGAGGGTCTGCTCGAGGATGTTGTCCAGCTGCACTTCGCCCCAGCTGCCGCGGTTCTTGACGTTGGTCAGCACCCGCTTGAGGTCGCCCACGCCGGTGGCCAGCTGCTGCATTTCGCCCAGCCCGCGCTGTACCTGTTCCAGGCGGTCGGAGACCAGCTGGAACGAGGCACCCAGCCGAGCTTCCAGCGTGGTCTGCAGTTTTTCATCGACGGTGACCCGCATCTGATCGAGCTTTTCGGCGTTGTCGCTCTGCAGGCTCTTGAGCTGCTGCTCGAGCGTGGCGCGCATTTCGCCGATGCGCGTCTCGTTGCGCTGGGTCATGTCCTGCAGGCGCTGGCCCAGCGATTCGGCCAGGCGCTGCTGCGACTGTGCGGTTTCCTCGCGCCCCTTGCGCGCGTCTTCGGCCAGGGCCTGGCGCAGCGCGGCCATGTGCCCGTCGGTACGGGTGGTCAGCTCCACCAGCTGTTGGCCGAAGGCTTCAATGCGGGCCTGCTGCTGATGGCCGAAGACCTCCAGTTGTGCGCGCATGTCCTGCAGGCGCAGGGCCAGCAGTTCACCGGTGCGCTGTTGGGCCTGGGTGCCTTCCTCGCGGGCCTTGCGCGCGTCTTCGCCCAGCGCGTCGCGCAGCAGGTCCAGGCGCTGGTCGGTGCGGGTGGACAGCTCGGTCAGCGCGCGGGCGAAGGTCTCCAGCCGCGCATCCTGCTGCCGGCCCAGGCCTTCGAGCTGCTCGCGCAGTTCGCTGCGGCCCACCCGCGCCTCTTCGCGCAGGCTCTGCTCCAGGCCGCCATGCTGGGAACGCCGCAGCAGGACCACCAGCTGCAGGACAAGGACGGCACAGACCAGGCCGCCGAGAATGAGGAATTCGGTTTGCATGACGGCAAGTGTAGGCTGAGCCGGTCTCATTGGCTGCGCCGGGCGTATCCATGTTGGAGCTGCACGGTACTGCGCGATGACGACTTCGTGCTGTGGGAGTCCAACAGCATCTGCCGCTACCTGGCCACCCGCGAAGGGCGGCACGACCTCCTGCCGCAGGCACCGCAGGCACGGGCGCGGGTGGAACAGTGGATGGACTGGCAGGCCACCGATCTCAACAACGCATGGCGCTATGCGTTCATGGCCGGCGTCCGCCGGCATCCGGATTACGCAGATACGGCGGCGGCGGCATCCAGCCTCGCGCAATGGCACCGTTTGATGGGCGTGCTGGACACGCAGTTGGCGCACACCGGTGCGCACGTTGCCGGGCCCGGGTTCAGCCTGGCCGACGTGGTGCTGGGCCTGTCGACCCAGCGATGGCGCCTGACCCCGGGCGACAAACCGGCACTGCCGGCCGTGGACGCCTGGTTCGCGCGCCTGCGGCCACGTCCGGGCTTCGCCCTGCACGTGGACAACGGCGTGCCCTGACAGCCCTCAGAGGTGGGTGAACACCTGTTCGCGCGGCAGCCGCGACTTGGGCAGGTCGGCGTTGAAGTTGGCCTCGCTGCCGTAGCCCAGCGCCACCAGCACCACGCTGGTCAGGCCGCGTTCGCGCAGGCCCAGCTCGGCATCCAGCACCGCGGCATCGAAGCCTTCCATCGGGGTGGCGTCCACGCCATGCACGCCGGCAGCCAGCAACAGCGTGCCCAACGCCAGGTACGTCTGCTTCTGCATCCAGTGCTCCACATCGCCCAGCGTATGCCGGTGCAGGTCCACGAAGTGGTGCAGTGCGCCGCGCTGGCCCTCGCGCGCTTCGTCGCTGGGGTAACGGCCATCGGCGGTTTCCTGTTCGATTATCTGCGCCAGGTAGGCATCGTCGATGCCGGTGCGGGTGGCGAACACGATCACGTGCGAGGCGTCGGTGATCTTGGCCGTGTTGAACGGCTGGTGGGGCTGGGTGGCACGGGCGATGCGCGCACGCGCCGCATCACTGGCAGCCACCAGGAAATGCCAGGGCTGCGAATTCACCGACGAGGGCGCGTGGTGCAGCACGTCGAGCAGATCGTGCAGCACCGCTGGCGGCAGCGCGCGAGTGGGGTCGTAGGCCTTGGTGGTGTGGCGGCGGCGCGCCACCGGTGCGAGGGTCATGTGGATCGGTTCCGTGGGGGATACAGGGGTGCGGGGTGCAGGGGGACTCAGAAGCCTTCGAGGACCAGCTTGCCGCGCGCGCGCTGGCTCTCGATCAGTGCATGGGCCTGGCGCAGGTTGGCGGCATTGATGCGGCCGTAGTGCTCGCCCAGGGTGGTGCGCAGCACGCCGGCATCGACCAGCGCGGCGACACGTTCGAGCAGGTCGTGCTGACGCTGCAGGTCCGGGGTGTTGAAGCTGGAGCGGGTGAACATCGACTCCCAGTGCAGCGACAGGCTCTTGCGCTTGAGCGCCATCACATCCAGCTGGCCCGGATCGTCGATCAGCGCCAGCCGGCCCTGCGGCGCCAGCACGGCCACAATCTGGTCGTAGTGCTGGTCGGTGTGGGTGAGGCTGGCCACGTGCGCGACGGCGTCGATGCCCAGACGCTGCAGGCCATCGGAAAGCGGCTGCGAATGATCGATCACATGGTGGGCGCCCAACGCATACACCCAGTCCTGGGTCTCCGGACGCGACGCGGTGCCGATGACGGTCAGCTGCGTCAGCTGACGCGCCAACTGGATCAGGATCGAACCCACGCCACCGGCGGCGCCGATCACCAGCAGGGTCTGGCCTTGGCCACCGCCCTCGGGGATGCACAGCCGATCGAACAGCAGCTCCCAGGCGGTGATCGCGGTCAGCGGCAATGCCGCAGCGGCGGCATCGTCCAGGCTGGCCGGCTTGTGCCCGACGATGCGCTCATCCACCAGCTGGTACTCGGCATTGCTGCCCGGACGGCCGATCGCCCCGGCGTAGAACACCGCATCGCCGGGCTGGAACAGGCTGACCTCGCTGCCAATCGCGTCCACGATCCCGACCGCATCCCAGCCGAGCACGCGCGGTTCGTCCACGGCCACGCCGTTGCGCACCTTGGTATCGACCGGGTTGACCGAGATCGCCCGTACTTCCACGCGCAGGTCACGCGGGCCGGGGCTGGGGATCGGCAGGGTAATGTCCTGCAGCGCGCGCGGGTCGCTGATCGGCAGGCCGTGCTGGGTATAGGCGATTGCTTTCATCGAGGGCAAGTCCGTTCGGGAAGACCCACAGCCTGCGCTTCACCCCGGCCGGCAGAAAGGCGCAAAATCGGGCAGCACTTTCACTGCAGGAATGAAAATGGTCCGCATCGACGACCTGGGGCTGTTCGTGCGTACGGCGGCGCTGGGCAGCTTCTCCAATGCCGCCCGCGAGGCCGACCTGCTGCCCGGCCAGGTCGCCGCGGCCGTGGCGCGGCTGGAACGCGAGCTGGATCTGCGCCTGTTCGTGCGCTCCACCCGCAGCCTGCGCCTGACCGCCGAAGGCGCGCTGTACCTGCCCTATGCGCAGGAGGTGCTGGCCACCCTGAGCGAAGGCCAGGCGCGGGTGCGGGGCGAGGACGCCGAGCTGCGCGGCGTGCTGCAGGTGGCCGCGCCGTCGGACCTGGGCCGCAACGTGCTGCTGCCGTGGTTGAGCGAATTCCGCGCGGCGCATCCCAGGCTGCAGCTACGCCTGCACCTGTCCGACCAGGTTGCCGATGTGTTCCGCGACCCGGTCGACATCGCTTTCCGGCTCGGTCGCTTCGACAACGCCAGCTACGTCGCCCTGCCGTTGCTGCCGGGCAACCGCCGGGTACTGGCGGCCTCTCCCGATTACCTGGCCCGGCACGGCGCGCCAGCCACCCTGGAGGCGCTCAAGGACCACCACTGTCTGCTCTACCAGCTGGCCGGCCGCGCCTACGACCGCTGGAACTTCGAGGTTGATGGCCGCCGGGTGGTGGTGCCGGTGCGCAGCAACATGGTCTGCGACGATGCCGATGTGGTGCGGCGCTGGGCCGTGGCCGGCGAAGGCATCGTGTTCAAGTCCTGGCTGGATGTGTGCGGGGATGTCCGCGCCGGCCGCCTGCAGGTGCTGCTCGGTGG
>NZ_JBFULO010000080.1:0-12743 GCF_054049855.1 Stenotrophomonas sp. P5_B8
GCGCAGATCGATGCGGCCCTGCACGACACCACGCTCAGCGCTGCCACCCGCCACGACTTGACCTTCCAGCGCGAGCGCATGCGCCGCATGCAACTGGACTTCACCCTGGATGCCGACGCGGCCAAGGCGCTGCTGCGCCGGCAGATCCCGGACCTGCGCGATGACGAGTTCGCGCGCTGGGATGCGGCCGGGTTGATCGAACACCTGGATATCGATGGCCAGCGCCGCTACTTCAAGCGTGCGCCATCCAACCTGTTCCGCATCAGCGCTGAAGCACGCGCCCGGCGCGCGCCGGATGTGCCACTGCCGACCGACGGGCCCTTCGAGATGCTCGGCCCCCACCACGAAGAAATCGTCGCCGCTGCCCGCGCCAGTGGTGCCACCAGCGTGGTGCCGCGCCGCGTGGAGGTAACCCAGTCGCTGGTGGTCAAGGCCGATGCTGTGCCTGCGGGTGCGTCCGTCCGTGCCTGGATTCCGTATCCGCGCGCGATTGCCGGCCAGCAGGAAGATATCCAGTGGCTCACCAGTACCCCGACCGGAGCGCGCATCGCGCCGGAAAGCGCCCTGCAGCGCACTGCCTACCTGGAGCGCACGGCGGTGGCCGGCACGCCTACCGCATTCGAGATCCGCTACGCGGTCACCGTGTACGCCCGGCATGTCCCGATCGATCCGGCCAAGGTTCTGCCCACGCCGAAGGACCCGGCACTGCAGCCGTTCCTGGCCGAACGCGCGCCGCATGTGCTGTTCACCCCGGCATTGCGCGCGTTCTCGCAGCGCGTGGTCGGTACTGAAACCAATCCGTACCGCATCGCGCAGAAACTGTTCGATGCGGTGGACCAGATTCCCTGGGCCGGCGCACGGGAATACTCCACGATCTCCAACATCAGCGACTACGCCCTGCACGCCGGCCACGCCGACTGTGGCCAACAGACGCTGCTGCTGATCGCGCTGCTGCGCCTCAATGGCATCCCCGCGCGCTGGCAGTCGGGCATGGTCTACGCCGATGACGCGGTCGGCTACAACAACCTGCACGACTGGGGCGCGCTGTACCTGGCGCCGTATGGCTGGGTGCCGATGGATGTCACCACCGGGCGCCTGGACAGCCCGCAGCCGGCACTGCGCGATTTCTACTTCGGCGGGCTCGATGCCTACCGCATCGCCTTCAACGACGATTTCCAGCAGCCGCTGCAACCGGCAAAGCGCCATCCGCGCTCGGACACGGTGGACTCGCAGCGCGGTGAGGTCGAGTGGGCCGGCGGCAACCTGTACTTCGATCAATGGAACTACGACTCCCAGTCGCACGTGGTGCCACTGGGGGCAACGCGGTAAACGGCGGTACCCACGATTCCATATCTGCAGGAGAGAGCAGGGAATGAATGCACATCGATTGAAGCGGGCCGCGCTCTGCGTTGCCCTGGGGGCCTGCCTGGGCTCGGTCGCGCCCATGGCGATGGCCCAGGACGGCGCAGTGGTTGGCAAGCTGGTCACCGATTCGGGACAACGCCTGGACAACGCGACGGTCACCGTGCGCAATCCGTCCACGGGATTTGTGCGTTCGGTGAGGGCCGAGGCCAATGGCAGCTACCGCATCCCGTTGCTGCCAGTGGGCACTTACGAGCTGGAAGTGGCCGTTGCCGGCGGGGCCCCGGCGCGCGTTGGCCAGGTCAACGTCGGCCTGGGTAGCGCCACCACGGTGAACGTGCCGGTCAGCGGTGTCAGCACGCTGGGCACGGTGCAGGTGCGTGCGCCGCAGGTGGTGTCGATGGTGGACGTGAAGTCGACCGAATCGGCCACCAACATCACCCGCGAAGAACTCTCGCGGCTGCCGGTGGACCGCGACATCACCGCGGTGGCGCTGTTGGCGCCGGGGGCGGTGAAGGGCAAGGGATCGCTGGGCGGGCAGGGCATTTCCTTCGGCGGCTCCTCGGTGGCCGAGAACACCGTCTACATCAACGGCCTGAACGTCACCGACTTCTATAACCGGGTCGGCTTCTCCTCGGTGCCGTTCTCCTTCTACCAGGAGTTCCAGGTCAAGACCGGGGGCTACTCGGTGGAATTCGGGCGCAGCACCGGCGGGGTCATCAACGCGGTGACGCGCTCGGGCAGCAACGACTTCAAGGCCGGCGCGGAACTGGTGCTGGAGCCGCGTGCGTGGCAGTCGCAGGCACGTGACCGCTACGACGGCGACGGCAGCCGCTACATCACCGCCCGCCGCGATGACTATTCGCGCAGCGCGCTGAACGTGTTCGCCTCCGGTGCGCTGGTGCAGGACAAGCTGTTTTTCTTCGGCATGTACGAAGCGCGCGACTACACCCCCAACTCCACCAATGACGCCGGCACCGTGCTCAACCGTGGCACCGCCGACGATCCGTTCTGGGGCGGCAAGCTGGACTGGCAGATTACCGACAACCAGATGCTGTCGCTGTTCGGCTTCTCCGACAAAAGCGATACCGTCACCGACGTCTACCGCTACGACTACGACACCGGCCTGGCCGTGGGCGAGCGCACCAACCAGGTCTACAACACGGTGGGTGGAAAGAACTGGTCCGGTACCTACAGCTGGCAGGTCAGCAACGACCTGACCATGAAGCTGATGTACGGCGAGAACAAGCGCAACCGCACCCAGAGCAGCCTCATGGATGAGAACTGCAACCGCGTGTTCGACAACCGCACCGCCAGCCAGGGCGTGCCCACCGACCTGCAGGGCGACCGCAGCTGCACCAGCAGCTCGCAGCTGGAATCGGCGCTGGATACGCGCAAGGCCGCCCGCGCCGATTTCGAATGGACCCTCGGCAACCATCTGCTGCGCTTCGGCCTGGACCGCGAAGAGAACACCTCCGACTACGAGCGTGCCTACCCCGGCCCCGGTGGACTGCGCTACGACATCTATTACCGCACCCCGGGCAGCTCCCTCAACGGCGGCGTGGTGCCGGCCAGCGGACTCGTCGCGCGCACCCGCCGCTACGAAGTGGCCGGATCGTTCGAGACCATCAACTCGGCGTACTACCTTGAAGACAACTGGCAGGTCACGCCGAACGTCCTGCTCAACATCGGCGCACGCTTGGAAGGCTTCGACAACAAGGGCGGCGACGGCGACAGCTACATCAAGATCGACGACATGATCGCGCCCCGGCTGGGCTTCTCGTGGGACGTGCGCGGCGATGGCACCACCAAGGTATTCGGCAACCTGGGGCGCTATTTCCTGCCCGTGGCCAACGTGATCAACATCAAGCAGGCCGGCGGCTTCCTGGACGAGCGCACCTGGTATGAATTCCTCGGTTACAGCGGCGCGTCCAACAACGTCCCCAACCTGGGCGGCCAGATCGGGCCGGTGGACAACTCGCAGGGCGACGGCAGCGTGCCGGACCTGCGCGCCGAAGTGAACCGCGACATGGATCCGGTCTACCAGGATGAAGCCATCCTCGGCTTCCAGCACATGCTCAGTGCATCGTGGTCGGTCGGCGCCAGCGTCACCTACCGGCGCCTGCACAACGCCATCGATGACATGAACATCACCGCGACCGGCCAGTGCGGGGCGATCGACGGCGTCTGGATCATGGGCAATCCCGGCCGCACCAACACCGTATGGGGCGACAGCAACTGCGACGGCAGCAACGATGCCTGGATCGATATCGACACGGCCCGCGAAGGCTGGGCGCTGTATGACGACGACGGCAACTACGTCGGCCAGCGCGGGTGGGTCACGCCCAAGCGCGATTACAAAGCGCTGGAGCTGCAGGTGGATCGTGCATGGGACGGCACGTGGGGCTTCAATGCGTCCTACACGTTGGCCTATGGCCGCGGCAACGCCGAAGGACCGGTCAACTCCGACACCGACTTCGCCGATGCCGGTCGCACCGAAAACTTCGACAATCCGTGGGTCAACTATCGCGGCTACGGCTATCTGGCCAACGATCGCCGCCACCAGTTCAAGTTCCGCGGCAGCTATGCGCTGACCGAGAACCTCACGGTCGCCGCGACGCTGGGCGTGCAGTCCGGCAGCCCGATCACCCGCTTCGGTGCCGGCAACCCGTTCGACGCCACCGACTTCCACAGCTACTACGTGTGCGTCTCCAACTGCCAGGCCACGGTGCCGTCCGAGCGGGTGTTCGGGCATTCCCCGCGTGGCGGTGACGGCCGCACGCCCTGGACCTACGACCTGGACATGAGCGTGGCCTACAAGATCCCGGTGCCACTGGATATCAACGTCAAGCTGGCGGTCTACAACGTGCTCAACCAGCAGCGCATCGTCTCGGTGGACCAGGATTATGAGCCGCAGGACAGCATCGGGACGCCCAATCCGTTGTATGGCTATGGCACCGGCTTCCAGTCGCCACGGTATGCGCAGCTCACGGTGACCTGGAACTACTGATGGCATCGCCGGCATGACGCAGGCGACGTGGACGGCGGTGCTGGTGGGGCTGGCAATGGCCACCGGCACCGTCGCGGCGTCACCGGCCGCGTTCGATCCGATGTTCGACCAGGCCCGGCAGCAGTACGCGCTGCCGGGCCTGGCGATGGCGGTGGTTGAAGACGGCCAGGTGGTCTACCAGCGCACGGCTGGCGAGCGACGCAGCGGCAGTGGCGAGGCCATCGACCCCGACACCCTGTTCAAGATCGCCTCCAACAGCAAGGCCATGACCGCCGCACTGCTGGCGCGGCTGGTCGACCGCGGGGCCTTGCGCTGGGACGATCCGGTGATCAGGTACCTGCCGCAGTTCCGCATGCACGATCCCTGGGTCACCCGGCAGATGCAGGTGCGCGATCTGCTCATCCACAACAGTGGACTGGGGCTGGGCGCCGGCGACTTGATGCTGTGGCCGGAGCCCAACACCTTCACCCGCCAGGACATCATCGCCGGGCTGGCGCACCTCAAGCCGGTCACCAGCTTCCGCAGCGGCTACGCCTACGACAACCTGATGTATGTGGTGGCCGGTGAAGTGGCCGCCGCCGCCGGCGGCAAGCCGTATGACCAGTTGCTGCGCGAGGAAGTGTTCGTGCCGCTGGGCATGGACCGCTGCCAGGTCGGTGCGTGGTCGGTGGCCCACGTCGGCAACGTCGCCCAGCCGCATACCCGTCGCGACGGGCGCAACGTCGTGGTCCAGGCCGATGGCGATACCAGCCCGGACCTGCCTTCGATGGCCGCCGGTGGCATCCGCTGCAGCCTCAAGGACATGACCCGCTGGATGCAGGTGCTGCTGGACCCGACCGTGGTGCCGGGCTGGTTGGGCGCCGCGCAACGGCGCGCGCTGTGGACCGCGCACATGCCGATGCCGCTCGGTGCGCGTCAACGGCAGTGGGACAACGCGCACTTTTACGCCTACGGCTACGGTTGGCGCCTGTCGGACATGGACGGGCAGTGGAAGGTGGCCCACACCGGCACGCTGTCGGGCATGTACTCCTCGCTGGCGCTGCTGCCGGACCGCAAGGTGGGCGTGGTGATCCTCATCAACGGTGATGCCGAGGATGCACGCACCGCGCTGATGCAGGCCGCATTGAAGCACTACACCGCGCCGGCGCAGGCTCGCGGTGTCCTTGATTACGCACGCCTGCTGCGGCAGGAACAGCAGCAACGCACCGACGCCGGCCAGGTGCGGCCCGATACCCGCGCGCGGCGCCCGGCAGGCCCGGGCGCTCCCCGCGCCTGGCAGGGCCGTTACCGCGACCCGTGGCTGGGGCAGGCCAGCCTTTGCCCGCAGGGTGGGCAACTCCGCTTCAGCGTGGACAAGTCGCCCGGGCTCCAGGGCCGGGTGATGCAGCTCGGTAGCCGCTGGCTGGTGCAGTGGGATACCCTCGGGTCGGACGCCGAACCCTGGCTGCAGGTTGAGCCGGGCACACCGACAACGCTTACGTTGCGTGCCATCGACCCGGATATCGACTTCAGCTATGACTACCAGGACCTGCAGTTCACCCGTATCGGCGATTGCCTCTAGCACCGCACTGATCGCCCTGTTCGTCGCCTTTGGCGCGGCCGCCCAGCCGGTGCGGATCGCGCTGGTACGCACCCCCGAACAGGCCGGCATGGTCGACATCCGCAGCCTCGCCCCGGATATCGACCTGGACCTGCGCTATGCCGGGGCCAACAATTTCACCGGCCGCCGCGTGCCCGGCTACGACGCCGCCAAGTGCTACCTGCTCAAGCCTGCGGCCACCGCGCTGGCCAAGGTTGAAGCGGACCTGCGTGCCGACGGATACGGCCTGCGGCTGTTCGACTGTTATCGCCCCGCGCAGTCGGTGCAGGCCTTCGTGGACTGGACCAACGACCCGCTGGAACAGTCGCGGAAGGCCCAGCAGTATCCGGGCCTGGACAAGCCGGCGCTGCTCGGCGGCTACATCGCCCAGACCTCCGGGCACAGTCGCGCCGCTACCGTGGACCTCACGCTGGTGGATTGCCGCAGCGGCACCTGCACCGCGCTGGACATGGGCACCGACTTCGACTTCTTCGGTCCGCGTGCGCATACCGATGCGCCCGATGTCACCCCGCAGCAGTATCTCAATCGGCAGAAGCTGCGCCAGGTGATGGGCCGCCAGGGCTTTGAGAACTACCCGCAGGAATGGTGGCACTACACCCTCACGCCCGAGCCGGACCCGCACACCGCCTACGACGTCCCCGTGCGCTGACCCCCGTGGCGGCAAGGTGGGCCGCTACACTGTGCGCTCACCGACCGCCCGGATCACGATGAACCTGCCGCTGCACTTTGGATTGCTCGGAACGCTGGAAGCGGGGCTTATCGCGCTGCTGGTCGGCCTGCTGGTGTATGCGCTGTGGCAGCGGTTGTGCCGCGCCGTTGGTTGGAACGCCGGGCACGCGATCGGCTGGGCGTGCGTGATCGCGGTGATCGCCTCGGCTGGCATCGACGCGTGGAAGCTGTTCTACATGGGCATCATGCGGCTGGAGTCGCCGCTGTATGCGCGCTTGTTCCTGGCCACCGTCCACGATCCGAACGAACTCGGCTCGCGGGTGGTGCTGGAAGTGGCCGGTGCGCTGTTCGGTGTTGCGGCAGGGTGGCTTCTGTTCAGTTCGCGCTCAGGCGAAAAAAACGCCAGCGACACCTGACAATTCGTTTGCATCCGGTTAAATCCGGGCCGGTTGAATGCGTGTGTTACTCCGCACTCACCCACACCTAACCACTGCGGTAATCGACGCCTGCGCGCAGGTGGTTAAGACCGTGTGCGGGTGCCGATTGCGGCGCAATGTCGATTCACAAACGGGCTGGCAGGGTGGAAGTCGTGCGGAAACAACGAACCGTGCGACATCCCCAAAGGAGACCACCCAAATGACTATTCGCAACCGCAAGCCCCTGATCGCCCTGATCGTCGCCGCAGGCAGTGTGCTGGCCATTCCGGCGATGGCCCAGTCCGCCCAGCAGAGCGCCGCGCAGGCACAGAACCAGGCCGCGCAGGCCCAGCAGGCCGCTGCGCAGGCCGGCCAGGCGGCAGATTCGGCAGCGGGCGCTGCGGCGCAGGCGTCGCAGCAGGCCAACGGTGGCGGTGGCCAGACCTGGGCCAGCGTGGACACCGACGGCAACGGCACCATCAGCAAGACCGAGGCGCAGGTCAATGCGGGCCTGGCACAGGTGTTCGATCAGGCCGACAGCAACAAGGACGGCGAGCTTTCGCCGGATGAGTACAAGTCGTACGTGGCCGCCCAGCAGGGCAAGGCCGCCAGTGGCAGCGGCGCGCAGCCGGGTAACTGATCCATCGCGTCAACGTGCAGGCAAGGGCCCAACACCGCTGGACACCGGTGAACGGCAGTGAGGGGGAAGGGCGGCTACGGCCGCCCTTCTTTTATGATGGCCGCATGCAACATCCCGGCCGTCGGCTTCCTTTTGATGTGTATTTCCCTGCGCCGGGCGAACGGGCGCCGCAGCGTGTCTCGCATCTGCGGCCCGGCCAGATCGTGCTGGTCGCGGGCGGACAGGCCGACACCGTTTTCGACACCGTTGCCTTCGATGACCACGGCCCGCGCTGGGCCAATCCGGCATTGCGCGCGGCGCTGACCAACCTCAACGCGCACGGCTTGCCTTTCCAGTACCAGCCGCACGATCCCGAGTCGCCCGCCGCATTGATGGCGTGGTGGCAGGAAAGCGGCCACGTGGCGGCCAGCTACCGTGAACTCAGCTGGCGCGGCCCGGGCGACTGGCTGATCACCCGTATCGATCTGCCACACCCGGGCGTGCTCGGCTGGGCCGGCCCGCGCCCCTTCGGCCACTGAGCCGACACGGTCATTGGGTCCACCGGGCGCTGTTGCTATCCTTGCCCGATGATGACCTCCACGCCTGCGCCCACCGGCGCCATCGGCCTGGTCGGTTTTGACGGTGACGACACGCTGTGGAAGAGCGAGGAGTACTACCGCAAGGCCGAGCAGGACTACCTCGACATCCTGTCGCGCTATATCGACGTGCACGACACCCAGACCGCGCGCCACCTGCTGGAAGTGCAGCAGCGCAACCTCGGGGTGTTCGGTTATGGGGTCAAGGGCATGACCCTGTCCATGGTCGAAGCGGCCATCGAGATCACCCGGCAGATGATCACCGCGCGCGACCTGCAGCAGATCCTGGACATCGGCCATGACACCCTGCGCCATCCGGTCGAACTGATCGACGGTGTGCGGGAATCGGTCACCGAGATCGCCCGCGATCATCCCGTGGTGCTGATCACCAAGGGCGACCTGTTCCACCAGGAAGCCAAGATCAAGCTGGCCAACCTGCGCGATCTGTTCCCGCGCATCGAGATCGTGTCCGAGAAGGACCCGGAAACCTACGCGCGCGTGCTTGAGGAATTCAACCTGCCGATCCAGCGCTTCTGCATGGTCGGCAACTCGCTGCGCTCGGATATCGAGCCGGTGATCACCTTGGGCGGTTGGGGCATCCACACCCCGTACGCGGTGACCTGGGCGCATGAAACCCAGCACGGCGTAGCCGACGATGAGCCGCGCATGGTCGATGCGCCCACCGCCTTCGACTGGCCGCAGGCGCTGCGCAGTATCCAAGCCAAAGCCAGCCGGGGCTGACCGACATGCAGCGCGGCAAAGGTATGTGGTCATGATCCTGCGCACGCTGCTGGTGCTGCTGCTGGCCGTGCTGCCCCTGGCCGCATCGGCGCAGCAGACCGCCGAAAAGTCCGAGGCCTACGTCGTGGACACCGGCGATGCCTGGGTCGATGGCCAGTTGCGCGACATCAACCATTACGCCGAGCGCTACCCGGACAGTTTCCTGGACGAGGTGGCGCGCTACAGCGGCGTGTCGCGCGGCTACATTGCCGCGCTGATGTATACCCATGGCTGGCAGGCCGGCGACATCTACTTCGCCTGCTTCTGGGCCAAGGCGATCGCGCGTTCCTGCCGCGACAGCGTGCAGGCCTGGACCCGCGCCACGCCGGAGGAGGGGGAGCCCAAGCGTTGGGAGGCAGTGGTCAGCGATTTGCCGGTCACGCCGACCAACCTGCACTGGCGCGCCGTACGCCAGGCCATCGTCGCCAGCCACGACCACTGGGACCGCCCGATCAAACTCGACGCCACCCTGCAGCGCCAGCTCGGTGACCGCGCCCAGCGCCAGCGCAACGCTGCCGCCGCCGACCCCGGCCCCTGAGCCACCGCGCAGACCCCTGCATCCCCGCATCCCCAACACCCCGTGGCCCAACCCCGGGTAGAGCCACGCCATGCGTGGCTGCCGTTCGTACCCGCCCCACGTCGCCCCCCTTTGCTGCTGTGCAGATCGCGATTACCCACGGCCTCGGCGACAATGCGCGATTGCTGCACCTCCCCCGTGATCCGTTGCCGAGTACGTAATGAGCGCCGACCGTTTCGTTTCACCCGACGATATCCGCAGCCTGTTCGCCCAGGCGATGTCCACCATGTACCGCACCGAAGTGCCGCTCTACGGCACCCTGGTCGACCTGGTGGCCGAGATCAACGACGCCGTCCTCACCGCCGATCCGGCGCTGGTGGCCCAGCTGGACCGCAATGACGAACGCGCACGCCTGGACCAGGAACGCCACGGCGCCATCCGCGTCGGCACCGCCGAGGAACTGGCCACGCTCGGTCGCCTGTTCGCGGTCATGGGCATGCACCCGGTGGGCTATTACGACCTGTCGGTGGCCGGCGTGCCGGTGCATTCCACCGCGTTCCGCCCGCGCACGGCCAAGGCGCTCGCACACAACCCGTTCCGCGTGTTCACCTCGCTGCTGCGGCTGGAGCTGATCGACGACGCCGCACTGCGCGACGAATCGGCACGCATCCTCGCCAAGCGCCGCATCTTCACCGACACCGCGCTGGCGTTGATCGCGCAGGCCGAGCGCGATGGAGGCCTGGACGAAACCGACGCCCGTCGCTTCGTCATCGAATCGCTGGAAACCTTCCGCTGGCACGGCGATGCCACCGTGTCGCTGGCCACCTACCATGCGCTGCATGACGCGCATCGCCTGATCGCCGACGTGGTCAGCTTCCGCGGCCCGCACATCAACCACCTCACCCCGCGCACCCTGGACATCGATGCCGCCCAGGCCGGCATGCTCGCTCGGGGTATCGACGCCAAGGCCGTGGTCGAAGGCCCGCCGCCGCGTCGCTGCCCGATCCTGCTGCGCCAGACCAGCTTCAAGGCCTTGGAAGAGACCGTGCGTTTCCCGTCGGGTGATGCGGCCTTTGCGGGCACCCACACCGCACGCTTCGGCGAAATCGAACAACGCGGCCTGGCGCTCACCCCCAAGGGCCGCGCGCTGTACGACCAGCTGCTGGCCCAGGCACGCGACAGCGGAGGCGCCGGCAGCACCGGCCAGGACTACCCGACGCGCCTGGCGGCCGCCTTCACCGCCTTCCCGGACGACCACGACACCCTGCGCCGCGAAGGCCTCGGCTATTACCGCTACGCCCTCACCGATGCGGGCCGCCGCAACCTGGCTGCCATCGGCGATCTGCCGGCCGAAGCGCTGATCGCCGCCGGCCTGGCCAGCGCCGACCCGATCGTCTACGAAGATTTCCTGCCGGTCAGCGCCGCAGGCATCTTCCAGTCCAACCTCGGCGGCGAAGAGCAGCGCGCCTATGCCGCGCATGACAACCGCGACGCGTTCGAGCAGGCGTTGGGCATGCGGGTCGAAGACGAGTTCGCCATCTACGACAGTCTGCAGGCCGAATCGTTGGCGACCCTGCGCGCCGCCTGAGGTAGGGGCGCATCCCGATCGACCGCCGTGGCATCCGCCGCGATTGATGAGGGGGGAGCACGACGCTACGCGGGTGGCCGGGTGTGCAGGCCGTTTGGATGGGCTGGCGTCGCCGATCGGGCTGGTCGCGAGCGTGAGGCCCCCGTGGCGGCCGATAGGCCCCTGGCGCAAATGTCCCCCGGCCGCGTGGCGGCCTCCTCCTTTATTTTGCCCAGGAGCCTTATCTGTTTGGAATCTGGCAGCGTAGGCGTCGAGAGCCGGCGTGGGCCGCCGTAGGAGCCTGGATCTCGACGATCGACTTGTAGCTTGGCGCCCACGCCGGAATCTCCCTTGGTCCGCCCGAACAGTTGCTCGAGGTAGCACTCGAAGTGATAAGACTGGGCAAGCGGGGGAGCTCTCGACCTATCCAGCCTAGCGGAGATTTCCCATGAGCGGAATCGGGATCGATGTGTGCAAAAAATACCTGGATGTTGCGGTCTTTCAAGGCCAGGCCCGTCAGTTCACCAACACCGCAGCCGGTCACTGCAAGTTGGTGAGGTGGCTGAATACGATGTCTGTGAAGCAGGTGGTGCTGGAGGCCACCGGCGGCTACGAGCTGGCCGCACTGGATGCCCTGCACCAGGCTGCACTACCGGTCGCCCGTGCCAATGCGCAGCGGGCGCGCAGCTTGGCCAACACCTTGGGGAAGGCCAAGACCGACAGGCTGGATGCGGCCATGCTGGCCTACATGGCAGAGAAAATAGACCTTCATCCCTACGTTCCGCTGGAGCCATGGCAGCGCCACCTGGGCGAGCATGTTCGTGCCCGCCGGCAGGTCATCGAGCTGTTGAAGATGGCAAAGCAGCAGCTGCTGCCAGTGGCGGACAAGCCTCTGCGAAAGATGCTTCAGGGCAACATCAAACAGCTCGTGTGCAGCGTGGCGCGGCTGGATGTGCTGATCGCCGAGCAGCTGAAGACGCTGCTCATCCAACACCCTCACTTGGCGGCGTTGAAGACGCTCAAGGGCGTGGGCCCGGTGTTGCTGGCGGTACTGATGTGCCGGTTGCCAGAGCTGGGAACCCTTGGCGGAAAGCAGATCGCCAGATTGGTAGGCGTCGCCCCGCTGTCGCACGACAGCGGCACCGTGCGTGGCAAACGCGGGATCAAAGGAGGCCGAGCCGACGTCCGGAAGGCGCTATACATGGCGGCCATGTCCGCCGCCCGTCACGAGCCGCGTCTGCGTGATTTTTACAGGTCGCTGCGTGCACGTGGCAAGGAAGGAAAGGTGGCCCTGGTAGCGGTGATGCGCAAGATGCTGGTCATCCTCAATGCGCGCGTGCGCGATGAAAGAGCCGCCATGGGCCCAGCCTGAACGCCTTGGGCGGACAACATGAAGGGCAAAAGCGTGCCGGCCAACGGCCGGCACCTACCGCTTACCGCGCGCGCAAGAAACCGCCCGGAGGCGGCGGGTAGGTCGGTGCGGGGCCGTTGGAGCCCCGGATGGGCGGAAACCAGACCCCATGGATGGGTTCCCGGCGTGTCCCGCACCGGCGTGCCCGCCGCCTCAGCCACGGATCAGGCGGGCGCTGGTCAACACAGTTGCTACC
>NZ_JBFULO010000081.1:0-12610 GCF_054049855.1 Stenotrophomonas sp. P5_B8
GCTGCTGCCGCCGCACCGGCCGCCGCGCCGCGCGCGCCGGCGCCCCAGCTGGTCAGCGGCCTGCCGGACTTCACCAACCTGGTCGAACAGGTCGGCCCCGGCGTGGTCAACGTCGAAACCACCATCGTGCGCAGCAACCGCCAGGCCCGTGGCATGGGCCCGGGCGGCGACGATGAGATGCCCGAATTCTTCCGCCGCTTCTTCGGCCCCGATTTCCAGATGCCGGGGCAGGGCCCCGGTGGCCAGGACGACAGCCCGCGCATCCAGGGCCGCGGCATGGGCTCGGGTTTCATCATCTCCGCCGACGGCTATGTGCTGACCAACTACCACGTGGTCGCCGACGCCAGCGAGGTGAAGGTCAAGCTCGGCGACCGACGCGAGTTCACCGCCAAGGTGATCGGCAGCGACCAGCAGTACGACGTGGCCCTGCTCAAGATCGACGGCAAGAACCTGCCGACCGTGCGCGTCGGCGATTCCAATACGCTCAAGCCGGGCCAGTGGGTGGTCGCGATCGGCTCGCCGTTCGGCCTGGACCACTCGGTCACCGCCGGCGTGGTCAGCGCGGTCGGGCGCAGCACCGGCGGCGCGGACCAGCGCTACGTGCCATTCATCCAGACCGACGTGGCCATCAACCAGGGCAACTCGGGCGGTCCGCTGCTCAATACCCGCGGCGAAGTGGTCGGCATCAATTCGCAGATCTTCTCCGCCTCCGGCGGTTACATGGGCATCAGCTTCGCGATCCCGATCGACCTGGCCATGGGCGCGRTCGAGCAGATCAAGAAGACCGGCCGGGTGACCCGTGGCCAGCTGGGCGCCGCGGTCGGCCCGATCGACGGGCTCAAGGCACAGGGTCTGGGCTTGTCCGACAGTCGTGGCGCGCTGGTCAACGAAGTGGTCGCGGGCAGCGCGGCGCTCAAGGCCGGTATCGAGCCGGGTGATGTGATTCGTTCGGTCAATGGCAGCCCCATCAACACCTTCAGTGATCTTCCCCCCGCCATCGGCGCACTGCCGCCGGGTTCCAAGGTGCGGCTGGGCGTGGTGCGCGATGGCAAGGAGCGTGAGCTGACCGCCACGCTGACCGCCCAGGCCGAAGACGCCGAGGCAGGCAGCCCGCGTGCAGCCGCTGCCCCGGATGCGGCCCCGCAGACGGGCAGCAATGCCCTGCTCGGGCTGGAAGTGGCCGATATGACGGCCCCGCAGCGCAAGCAGCTGGGCCTGGAGGCCGGCGAGGGCGTGCGCATCACCCGGGTCAACGGCCAATCGGCGCGTGATGCACAGTTGTCGCCGGGGTTGGTGATCCTGCAGGTCGGCCGTACGCCGGTCGGCAGCGTGGCGGCGCTGGACAAGGCGCTGGCCGGTTACAAGAAGGGCGATGTGGTCATGCTGCTGGTTCGTGCCAACGGCAACAGCGCCTTCGTGGCGGTCAAGGCCGGGCAGTAAATTCCCGCCACCACTGCGTTTCCGGGCCCGCTTCGGCGGGTCCGGTCGTTTTGGGAGCCCATTCACGCCAATCGCCGCAATGGCCCACGCGGGAGCGGGCCGGCCATGCGATAATCCGCAGTCATCCTGACGACGCGACGCGCCGCCGCCACCTATGTCTTCTGATTCGATGCGGTTCATCCGCAACTTCTCCATCATCGCCCACGTCGACCACGGCAAGTCCACGCTGGCCGATCGCATCATCCAGCTTTGCGGCGGCCTCCAGGCCCGTGAAATGGAGGCGCAGGTGCTCGACTCGAACCCGATCGAGCGCGAGCGTGGCATCACCATCAAGGCCCAGTCGGTCTCCCTGCCGTATGTCGCCAAAGACGGCCAGACCTACCACCTGAACTTCATCGACACCCCCGGGCACGTCGACTTCTCCTATGAAGTCAGCCGCTCGCTGGCCGCCTGCGAAGGCGCGCTGCTGGTGGTCGATGCGGCCCAGGGCGTGGAAGCGCAGTCGGTGGCCAACTGCTACACGGCGGTCGAGCAGGGGCTGGAAGTGGTGCCGGTGATCAACAAGATCGACCTGCCCACCGCCGACATCGATCGGGCCAAGGCCGAGATCGAGGCGGTGATCGGCATCGATGCCACCGACGCGGTGGCGATCAGCGCCAAGACCGGCCTGAACGTGGTGGACGTGCTGGAGGCGATCGTGCAGCGCATTCCGCCGCCGGTGCCGCGTGATACCGACAAGCTGCAGGCGCTGATCATCGACTCGTGGTTCGACAACTACCTGGGCGTGGTCTCGCTGGTGCGCGTGATGCAGGGTCAGATCAAGGCCGGCGACAAGCTGCAGGTGATGTCCACCGGCCGCAATCACCAGGTCGAGAACGTTGGCGTGTTCACCCCCAAGCGCAAGGTGCTGCCGACGCTCGGTGCCGGTGAAGTGGGCTGGGTGACGGCGAGCATCAAGGACGTGCACGGCGCGCCAGTCGGCGACACCCTGACCCTGGCCGCCGATCCGGCGTCCACGCCGCTGCCGGGCTTCCAGGAAATGCAGCCGCGCGTGTTCGCCGGCCTGTTCCCGGTCGATGCCGAAGACTACCCGGACCTGCGCGAAGCGCTGGACAAGCTGCGCCTGAACGATGCCGCGCTGCGCTTCGAGCCGGAAAGCTCCGAGGCGATGGGCTTCGGCTTCCGCTGCGGGTTCCTGGGCATGCTGCACATGGAAATCGTGCAGGAGCGCCTGGAGCGCGAGTACAACCTGGACCTGATCAGCACCGCGCCGACCGTGGTCTATGAAGTGCTCAAGACCGACGGCACCATCATCAACATGGACAACCCGGCCAAGCTGCCGCCGGTGAACATGGTCGATGAGATCCGCGAGCCGATCATCCGCGCCAACGTGCTCACGCCCGAAGAGTACATCGGCAACATCATCAAGCTGTGCGAAGAAAAGCGCGGCAGCCAGATCGGCATCAACTACCTGGGCAGCCAGGTGCAGATCAGCTATGAGCTGCCGATGGCCGAAGTGGTGCTGGATTTCTTCGACAAGCTGAAGTCGGTCAGCCGTGGCTATGCCTCGCTGGACTATCACTTCGTGCGCTTCGACGCCGGCCCGTTCGTCCGCGTGGACGTGCTGATCAACGGCGACAAGGTCGACGCGCTGTCGCTGATCGTGCACCGCAGCCATGCCGACCGCCGCGGCCGCGAGCTGTGCGAAAAGATGAAGGAACTGATCCCGCGGCAGCAGTTCGACGTGGCCATCCAGGCGGCTGTCGGCTCGCAGATCATCTCCCGCACCACGGTCAAGGCCATGCGCAAGAACGTGCTGGCCAAGTGCTATGGTGGCGACGTTTCGCGCAAGAAGAAGTTGCTCGAGAAGCAGAAGGAAGGCAAGAAGCGCATGAAGCAGGTCGGCCGCGTGGAGATCCCGCAGGAAGCCTTCCYGGCCGTGCTGCAGATGGACAAGTAAGGCCGGATGGCTTTCCCGGCGGCGGCAGACGGCACCGTACGGTGTCGCCCGGCGCGAGGGGAACCACCCCCCGCACCGCTGCAATCGTTCCCAAGGACACTGCATGAAATTGTTTGAGATTCTCCTGGTCGTACTGACGTTGGCCTCGGGCCTGATCCTGCTCGGCGAGAAGCTCTACTTCGCCAAGCGCCGCGCCCAGCGCGCCGGCCTGCTGGACACCGAGCCGGTGATGGTCGACTACGCCCGGGCGTTCTTCCCGGTGCTGGCGATCGTGCTGGTGGTGCGCAGCTTCATCGCCGAACCGTACAAGATCCCGTCCAGCTCGATGATGCCCAACCTGCTGATCGGCGATTTCATCCTGGTCAACAAGTTCTCCTACGGCCTGCGCCTGCCGTTGAACAACGCCAAGATCGTGCCGCTGGGTGAGCCCAAGCGCGGCGACGTGGTGGTGTTCCACTTCCCGGGCCATTCGGACACCGACCCGGCCAAGGGCGAGAATTTCATCAAGCGGGTGATCGGTATTCCGGGCGACCAGATCGTGTTCCAGGGCAATGGCCTGATCCTCAATGGCGAGCCGCTCAAGTACGACAACAAGGGCCTGTACGCCGGCCATCGCGGCCAGGGCGAGGGCAGCTCGCTGCTGGTCGAGCACCTGCCGGGCCGTACCCATACCGTGCTGGAAACCGACTATCCGCGTGGCGAAGGCCAGTGGACCGTACCGGCGGGCAAGTACCTGGTGATGGGCGACAATCGCGACAACAGCGATGACGGCCGTTTCTGGGGTCTGCTGCCGGAGGAAAATCTGCGCGGCAAGGCCTTCCTGATCTGGCTGAACTGCTCGGGTTGGTTCTGCAAGGACGGTTTCGAGCCCTCGCGGATCGGCTCGAGCATCAATTGATCCATCACACAAGCGTATCTGGGGAGAACGCAATGAAGACGATGAACACGCAGCGTGGCATGACCCTGACCTCGTTCCTCGTGGTCCTGATCGTGGTCGGTTTCGGCCTGTATATCGGCATGAAGCTGTTCCCGATGTACCAGGAGTACTACGCGGTCCGCTCGGCACTCAAGAGCCTGGCCAAGGAGCCGRGTGTCGGCAACATGGAGCCGGCGCGCGTGCAGGATATGTTCTTCAAGCGGTTGTACATCAGCTATTCGGAAAACGTGAAGCCGGCCAATGTGAAGTTCGACCGGATCAGTGGTGGCTGGAACATGAAGGTCAACTACGAGGTCCGCCGTGAACTGCTCGGCAACCTCGATGTGGTTGGCAAATTTGATACGAACCAGGAACTGACCCTCAACGGTGTCGACTAAGACTTTCCAACGCGGTGACCCCATCGGCCACCCCTTCCAGGATCCGGGCCTGCTCCAGCAGGCCCTGACGCATCGCAGTGCCGGCACGCCCAACAATGAGCGGCTGGAGTTCCTCGGCGACAGCATCGTCAACATGATGGTGGCCCAGGCGCTGTATCAGCGCTGGCCCAAGGCCGACGAGGGCGCRCTGACCCGTGCCCGCGCCGAGCTGGTGCGCGAAGGCGCGCTGGCGGTGATCGCCCGCACCCTGGAGCTGGGCGACCGGCTCATCCTGGGGCCGGGTGAGATGAAGACCGGCGGGCACCGCCGCGACTCGATCCTGGCCGATGCGCTCGAGGCGGTGGTGGCCGCGATCTACCTGGACGCTGGCTTCCATGCGTGCCAGAGCGTCGTGCTGCCCTGGTTCGGTCCCTCGATGGATACGCTGCCGGCCACCGGCAAGCCCGAAAAAGACCCCAAGACCCGCCTGCAGGAATGGTTGCAGGCCCGGCAGAAGACATTGCCGCTCTATGAGCTGCTGTCAGAGTCGGGTGATGATCATGCCAAGACCTTCCGGGTACGCTGCGGCGTAGCCGATCCCGCTGTCAGCACCGAAGGCGAAGGTGCCTCGCGACGGCTGGCCGAACAACAGGCGGCTGCGGCCGCCCTCGAGCAACTGGATTCCAAGTGAGCGAAGCAATCCCCCATCGTTGCGGCAGCGTGGCGGTCATCGGCCGTCCCAATGTCGGTAAATCCACCCTGACCAACGCCCTGGTGGGCGCCAAGGTCAGCATCGTTTCCAACCGCCCGCAGACCACGCGGCACCGGCTGCTCGGCATTGCCAGCTACCCGGAAGGGCAGCTGGTGCTGGTGGACACCCCCGGCCTGCACCGTGTTCAGAAGCGCGCGATGAACCGGGTGATGAACCGCGCCGCGCGTGGCTCGCTGGAAGGCGTGGACGCGGGCATGCTGGTGATCGAAGCCGGTCGCTGGGACGAGGAAGACACCCTGGCTTTCAACGTCCTCAGCGACTCGGGCATCCCGGTGGTGCTGGTGGTCAACAAGGTCGACAGGCTGAAGGACAAGGCCGCGCTGCTGCCGTTCCTGCAGCAGGTCACCGAAGGCCGCAACTTCGCCGCCGTGCACCCGATTTCGGCGCAGAAGCGCAACGGGCTGGAAGCGCTGGTGCGCGACCTGCTCAAGCTGCTGCCCGAAGCCCCGCCGATGTTTGGCGAGGATGAGATCACCGACCGCAGCCAGCGCTTCCTGGCCGGCGAGCTGGTCCGCGAGCAGCTGATGCGCCAGCTCGGCGAAGAGCTGCCGTATGCCACCACGGTGGAGATCGAGCRCTTCGTCGAAGACGGCAACCTGCTGCGCATCGGTGCGGTGATCTGGGTCGAACGCGAAGGCCAGAAGGCCATCGTGATCGGCAAGGGCGGCACCCGCCTGAAGGACATCGGCGCCAAGTCGCGCATGCAGATGGAGCGGTTGTTCGACGCCAAGGTGTTCCTGGAGACCTGGGTGCGCGTGCGTGAGGGCTGGTCCGACGACGAAGCCGCGCTGAAGGCCTTCGGCTACGAATAAGCCGGGCAGGCGTGCCGTCCGAGGACGGCCGCCGGCCTGCCACCCGCCTGCCGTTGACGGCTGAGCCATGCGCATCGACGACGAACCTGCTTTCGTGCTGCATGCCCGGGCCTGGCGTGAGACCAGCCTGCTGGTGGAAGTACTGACCGAGCAGCATGGCCGGCTCGGGTTGCTCGCGCGCGGCGTGAGCAGCCCGCGCAGCCAGGCGCTGCGCGCCGCCCTACAGCCGCTGCAATGGATCCGTTTCAGCGCGGTGCAGCGCGGCGAACTGGCCCAGCTGCGGGGCGCTGAGGCGCTCGACGCGGCGCCTCGGCTCGGCGGCGAGACGATGCTGGCCGGCTTCTACATCAATGAACTGATCATGCGCCTGGCACCCCGCCAGGACCCGCTGCCCGAGTTGTACGACCATTACGGCCTGGTGCGCCAACGGCTGYGCGACGGTGAACCGCTGGCCTGGACCCTGCGCCGGTTCGAGCGCGACCTGCTGGAAGCGCTCGGTTTCGGGTTCGATCTGGCCCACGGCAGTGAGGGCGAACCGGTCGATCCGGCCGCCCGCTACGAACTGGACCCGCAGGAGGGACCGCGCCGGCTGCTCAGCGAACGCGGCACCGACCCACGCCGGGGCACGGCCACCGGCAGTGCACTGCTCGCGCTCGCCGACGACCGCCAGCCGGGGCCTGACGACCTGGCCAGCCTGCGCCGCGGCATGCGCGCGGTGCTGTTGCACCATCTGGGCTGGCGCGGACTCAAGTCCTGGGAAATGCTCGAAGACCTGGCGCGTCGCCGCTAGGCGAGCGGTCCGGGCACGCCACCGTGCCCAACAGAACATCACCCGCTCCGGGCAGAGCCGGACCAAGCCCGGCTGCGCGCGCTCCCGGCATAGCCGGACCATGCCCGACTAGGCGCGCTCCCGGCAGAGCCGGACCAAGCCCGCTACGTGCGCTCCCGGCAGAGCCGGACCAAGCCCGGCTGCGCGCGCTCCTGGTAGAGCCGGGCCATGCCCGGCTGCCTTGGCCTCTGCCTCGGCCTCAATGCAGCAACGATTCCACTGCCGCCTGGAATCGCGTATGCGCACCACTGGACTGCGGCGCCTGGTGCAGTTGGCGCACCGCGCGCGCCAGCCGTGCGGCGCCGACAAACCCACAGCTGGCCTGGAGCCGGTGCAGTTGCCCGTGCAGCGCGCGCGCATCCTGCTGCAGCAGGGCCTGGGCGACCGCGTCACGGACCCCCGGCAGCTCGGCCAAGAACAGCTCGCGCAGCGCGATCAGGTGATGGCGTTGCCCATTCAGCGCGGCCAGGGCGGTGATTTCGTCCCAGTCCTCGCGCTCGGCGTCCGCGCCGGTGCCCAGTGCCGAGGGCGCGCTGCCGGGGCTGTTGACCAGGGCGCGCCGCACCGCCTTGAGCAGCTGCTCGCCACTGAGCGGCTTGACCAAGGTCTCGCTGAAGCCGGCATCGCGCAGCCGCGCGTGGATGCTGGTGTCGCCATCGGCGGTATGCGCCAGCGCTGGGGTGTCCGGGCGTGACAGGCGCAGGGCCTGCAACAGCTCGGTGCCGTTGCCATCGGGCAGGTTGACGTCGATCAGCCACAGGTCGTGCTGGCCGCTGCGAGCCCGATCCATGGCCGTGGCCAACGAATCGGCGGTGTCCACCTCGGCGGGAAGGGCTTCCAGCGCGGCCTTGAAGAAGCCGCGGCTGATGGTGTCGTCCTCGACGAGCAGGAATCGGGGCATGGGATCCCGCGGGGTCATCTGCATTTGTGGCTGCCTCCATGTCAGCTATGCGCCATATTAAACATGCGCACGCGCGCTGCAAGCGGTTACAGGGGTGCTTTTGGCAGTCCGAGCTGCGTATCTGCGACAATACGCACCCTTTTTGCCCGCAGCCTGTTGCCACGTGGCCCGAACCCGCTCCCGCCTCGACCGTACGCCGTTCCAGACCGACATCCTCGACCTCAGCCACGATGGCCGTGGCGTGGCCCGCCGCGAAGGCGAGGGCAGCAAGGTCACCTTCATCACCGGCGCGCTGCCGGGTGAAGTGGTGAGCGCTGAACCGACCGCCCGCAACCGCCATTTCGACGAAGCGCGCACCCTGGACGTGTTGCAGCCCTCGCCGCAGCGGGTGACGCCGCGCTGTCCGCATTTCGGCGTCTGCGCCGGTTGCGTGCTGCAGCATCTGGAGGAGTCGCAGCAGATCGTGGCCAAGCAGCGGGTGCTGATGGACAACCTGACCCGGATCGGCCACGTCACCCCCGGCACGGTGTTGCCGCCGCTGGTCGGTGACAGCTGGGGCTACCGCCGCAAGGGCCGGTTCTCGGTGCGTCGGGTCGAGAAGAAGGACAAGACCCTGGTCGGCTTCCGCGAGCAGGATCCGCGCTTTGTGGCCGACCTGTCGCAGTGCCTGACCGTGATCCCGGAGATCGGCAGCAAGGTCGGGGTGATGGCCGCGTTCATCGAAACCCTCGATGGCAAGCGCGATATCCCGCAGATCGAATTCATCGCCGGCGATGACGCGATCATGTTGACCATCCGCCACATGCAGCCGCTCACCGATGCCGACCGTGCGGCCTGGACCGCCTTCGGGCAGGAACATGGCTTTGCCATTTCGCTACAGCCCGGTGGCGTGGAATCGGTGCACCCGCTGTGGCCGGCGGAGGTGCCGCTGTCGTTCAAGCTGGCGCCGTGGGATGTCGAGCTGGCGTTCCGCCCGCTGGACTTCATCCAGGTCAACGCCAAGCTCAACGTGAAGATGATCGCGCTGGCCCTGGAACTGCTTGACGCGGGCCCGGACGAGCGCGTGCTCGATCTGTTCTGCGGGCTGGGCAACTTCACCCTGCCGCTGGCGCGCACGGTGCGCGAAGTGGTCGGCGTGGAGGGCGAGGCCGGGCTGGTGGCGCGCGCGAAGGAAAATGCGGCGCGCAACGGCCTGGACAACGCGCAGTTCTTTGCCGCCGACCTCACCCAGGACCAGCGGCAGACGCCGTGGATGCGCCAGGGCTTCGACAAGCTGCTGCTGGATCCGCCGCGTTCGGGTGCCATTGAAGTGCTGCAGCAGCTGCCGTTGAAGCAGTTCAAGCGCATCGTCTACGTCAGCTGCCATCCCGGTTCGCTGGCCCGCGATGCCGGCTACCTGGTCAACGAGCAGGGCTTCACACTGGTCAGCGCCGGTGCGATGGACATGTTTCCCCACACCGCGCACGTGGAGAGCATCGCGGTGTTCGAGAAGCGCTGAGCGCTGACCGCAGGCCGGCGACCGGTACGGTCGCCCTCGTCACCGCGGGTGGACGCCTGCTGATGAGTCAACCGTCGTCACCGCGGGTGGACGCATGCCGACCAGGCAACCGACGCACCGCTGGTAGGCGCACGCCGGGACCGGTCCCGGCGGCGGCGCGGATGCCGGCAGGGTCGGACCCGAGTCGACGGGCGGCGCTGCGACCGCGTCCGGGAACGCATGCCCCTGATCGAGGGCAACGGTGGGCTGCATGCGCGGGGATGCCGGGCCTTCGCTGGGAACCTGCCATCGTCGCGCTGAGGCCTGCCATTGGCAGTCGACTGGCGTCGCCCCTGCCGAGGCGATACGCGGTGCGGCGCTGGCGACCTCGCGTCAGCCCCAGCGTCGCCTACCGATCGGCATTGAGAGGAGCGTTCTGCCACTGCCCCTGTGCATCGAACACATACGTCTGCGGCTCGGTGCCGCGCTCGGTGCCATCGCCTGCGGTGACCTCGCAGGTGATCTCCGCCGCGTAGGTGCTGCGCAGCTCGCAGTCCTGAATCGCCCGGACCTGCAGCCGCTTCTGGGAGGCCCGCATCTCCCCGCGCGCCGTGGCATCCGTGATGCTGTCCATGCGCTCGTCGAGTCGTTCGCTGAGCAGCGCACGGGCGCGTTCGCGCGGAGGAACCGGCGCCGGCACATCTGCTTTTTCCAACGCCCAGCCCATGCCCTGCGGAACCAGGCGCAGCATGCGGTAGCGGGTCCTGATGCCGATCTCCATGCCGACCAGGCACTCGTACGCGCCGCTTACGTCAGCGCTGGCGAAACACGGCCCGTGCTCGAACCCGCGCGGGGTGAACATCGCGTGCAGCACCAGATCCTGGGTGGAGGCGGCCGGCTTCTTCTCCGCGTCGATCATCGCCAGGATCGACGCCTCGATCTGCGCGTGGGTCGGCGGCGTGGCAGCCACGGCGCTCAGCGGCAGCAGCGACAGCAACGAGGAGGCGAGCAGGTGGTTCATCGGGCGTCCTTGCAGGGCAGCCAAACAGTATAGAAGCACGCCTCGGCCGCGTCCCCACGATCGCGCATACTGTGCACATGGGCATTGAAATCGAACGCAAATACCTCGTCACCGGCGATGGCTGGCGCGCCGCCGCGCACGCGGTGATCCCGATGGCGCAGGGCTATCTCAACGACACCGCCTCGCTGGAGCGCGGCGCGCAGAAGGCCTCGGTGCGCGTGCGCATCCAGGGTGAGCAGGCCTTCCTCAACATGAAGTCGCGCGAAATCGGGCACACCCGCCAGGAGTTCGACTACCCGATCCCGGTGGCGGATGCGCGCGCGTTGCTGGCGCTGTGCGTGGGCGGGCTGATCGACAAGCGGCGGCACCTGGTGCATCACGGCGGCCTGGTCTGGGAGGTGGACGAGTTCCTCGGGGACAACGCCGGGCTGGTGGTGGCCGAAGTCGAGCTGGAACACGCCGACCAGGCCATCGACCTGCCCGCGTGGGCCGGCACCGAGGTTACCGACCACGTCCGCTACTACAATCTGGCGCTGGCCGCGCACCCGTTCTCGCGCTGGTCGGCTGCTGAACGGGGCTGAGCCCCATCTTGCAATCGCCCCGGGCGGCCCACAGTCTGGTCGGATGAAAATCGATATCTGGTCCGACGTGGTATGCCCCTGGTGCTGGATCGGCAAGCACCGTTTCCAGCAGGGCCTGGCCCTGCTGGGTGACGACGCCCCGCAGGTGGAGGTGCACTGGCATCCGTTCCTGCTCGATCCCGATGCGGGCGTCACCCCGGTGCCGCTGCGGCAGGCCTACGCCGCCAAGTTCGGCAGTGCCGAGCGCACCGAACAGATCCTGTCCCAGACCCAGACCGCCGCGCGCGCCGAGGGCCTGCCGATGGACTTCGACCAGGGCCAGGTGCGGGTGACCACGCTGCCGGCGCACCGCGTGCTGTGGCTGGCCGGGCGTGAAGGCGTGCAGGGCCCGGTGGGCGAGGCGCTGTTCCGTGCCCATTTCGTCGAAGGCCGCAACCTGGCCGACCCGCAGACACTGATCGACGCCGCCGCCGCAGGCGGCATCCAGGCCGAGCGGGTGACCGCGCTGCTGGCCGGCGAGGAGGGGCTTGAGGAGATCCAGGCCCAGCTCACCCAGGCCCAGGCCATGGGCATCCAGTCGGTGCCTACCTTCGTGGTCAATGATCGCTATGCCATCCAGGGCGCCCAGCCGCCGGAGGCCTTCGCGCAGGCACTGCGCGAGATCGCCGCGGCGACGCCCGATGCCGCCGGTCCGGCCGACGGGGCCCACTGCGGCCCGGACGGCTGCGCCTAGGTGAATATGCGGCGACCGGCAGTCGTGGCCTAGCGCGCGCGGGTTCTGCGACAATGCGGCAGTGCGCCATCATGGCGCCCCGTATTGGAGATCGACCATGCTCGTGATCGGCGTTGCCGGGACCGAACTCACTGCCCAGGAGCGCGATTGGCTGCAGCACGACGCCGTGGCCGGCGTCATCCTGTTCAAGCGCAATTTCGCCTCGCGCCAGCAGGTCGCCGAGCTGTCCGCAGCGATCCGCGCCGCCGCACCGCGCCCGCAACTGATCTGCGTGGACCAGGAAGGCGGACGCGTGCAGCGCTTCCGCGAGGGCTACAGCGCGCTGCCGCCGTTGCAGGGTTTCGATGCCCTGTACCGGCAGGACCCGCAGGCCGCCCTGGCGCTGGCCACCCAGCACGCCTGGCTGATGGCCAGCGAAGTACGCGCCAGTGGCGTGGACCTGAGCTTCGCCCCGGTGGTCGACCTGGGCCGCGGCAACCTCGCCATCGGCGACCGCGCCTTCAGCGCCGATCCGCAGGTGGTGGCCGCCTTCACCCGCGCCTACATCGAGGGCATGCACAGCGTCGGCATGGCCGCCACCCTGAAGCACTTCCCCGGCCATGGCACGGTCCGCGAAGACACCCATGTCGATGATGCCTCCGACCCGCGCACGCTGGACGCACTGCGTGCACTGGACCTGGTGCCGTTCGCGGCCGGCATCGACGCCGGCGCCGATGCGGTGATGATGGCCCACGTGGTCTACCCGCAGATTGCGCCGGAACCGGCCGGCTACTCGCCGCGCTGGATCCAGC
>NZ_JBFULO010000082.1:0-12574 GCF_054049855.1 Stenotrophomonas sp. P5_B8
GGCTTGCGCCGGGTTTTTCGTTTCACTCAACCGCGTGCGATCACCAGATCACGACACGCTTGTCGTCGGCGCGCACCATCGCATCACCGGGCTTGCACTCGAACGCTTGCGCGTAGGCCGGCATGTTCGACGGTGCGCCGTTGGCGCGGAAGTTGGCCGGGGCGTGCGGGTCGGTGTTCAGACGCACGCGCAGCTCGCCTTCGTTGAAGTTGCGGCGCCACACGGTGGCCCAGTTCATGAAGAAGCGCTGGTCCTGGCTGTGACCGTCCACGGCCACGTTGGCCTTGGGGTCTTCCTTCAACGCCATCTGCAGCGCGTCGTAGGCCACGGTCAGACCGCCCAGGTCGCCGATGTTCTCGCCCAGGGTCAGCTTGCCCTTCACCTTCACGCCCGGCAGCGACTCGTACCCGTCGAACTGCGCCACCAGCTGGTCGGTGCGGCCGGTGAAGGCCTTACGGTCGCTGTCGGTCCACCAGTTGTCGAAGTTGCCGTTGGCGGCGAACTGGCTGCCCGAGTCGTCATAGCCGTGCATCATTTCATGGCCGATCACCGCGCCGATGCCGCCGTAATTCAAGGCCGGATCGGCCTTGGCGTCGAAGAACGGCGCCTGCAGGATCGCCGCCGGGAACACGATCTCGTTCTTGGTCGCGTTGTAGTAGGCGTTGACGGTCTGCGGGGTCATGCCCCACTCGGTCTTGTCCACCGGCTTGCCGATCTTGTTCAACATGTAGCGGTAGTTGAACGCGCGCGCGGCCTGCATGTTGCCCAGGTAGCTGTCGGCATTGGTTTCAAAACCCGACCAGTCACGCCACTTGTCCGGGTAACCGATCTTCGGGGTGAAGCTGGCCCACTTTTCCAGCGCCTTCTTGCGGGTGTCTTCGCCCATCCACTCCAGCTTTTCCAGGCGCGCCTTCAGCGCCACCGAGAGGTTCTCCACCAGGTGCTGCATCTGCACCTTGGCGTCGGCCGGGAACACCGCGTTCACGTACAGCTGGCCGAGGCCTTCGCCGATCGCGCCGTTGACCGATTCCAGCACGCGCTTCCAGCGCGGCTGCATTTCCTTCTGGCCGCGCAGGGTGGTGCTGTAGAAGTCGAAGTTGGCCTTCTCATACGCGCTGCTCAGGTACGGCGAGGCGTCATCGATGGTGTGGAAACGCAGGTAGGCCTGCCAGGTGGCGGCCGGCACGTCGGCCAGCATCTTGTCCACTTCACCGAAGAACGCCGGCTGGGCCAGCGAGAACTTCTGCGCGGCCGGCACCTTCAGGGTGTCAAACAGCGCGGTCCAGCTGAAGTTCGGGGTGAGCTTGTCCGCCTCGGCGGCGCTGACCGGGTTGTAGCGCTTGGCCGGATCGCGCAGTTCGATGCGCGACAGCGACGCCTTGGCCAGGCGGGTTTCGAAGTCCAGCACGGCCTTGGCCTGGGTCTTGGCCTGCTCGGCATCCACGCCGGACAGGGTCAGCACCTGCGCGATGTAGGCCACGTAGGCATCGCGGATCTTGGCCTGCGACGCGTCGAAGTAATAGCCCTTCTCCGGCAGGCCGAGGCCGCCCTGGCCGACATAGGCGATGACGTTGCCCGAGTCCTTGTAATCGGCATTGGCGAACAGCGAGAACAGCACGCCCTGGCCCTGCGCCTGGCTGCCGCGCAGGTACCGGGTAATGGCGGCGGTGTCGTTCAGTGCGGCGATCTTGTCCAGCTGCGGCTGCAGCGGGGTGATGCCGGCCGCTTCGATCTTGGCCTCGTCCGAACCGGTCTTCCAGATGTCGCCGATCTTGGCTTCCACCGAGCCAGCCTTCGGCGTGCTGGCGGCGGCCTGCTGGACCAGCGCGTGCTGCACTTCCAGCGAGCGCTCGCGCAGGATTTCGAAGCTGCCCCAGGTGGTCTGGTCGTTGGGAACCGGGTTGGCCTTGAGCCACTTGCTGTTGACGAAGCCGTTGAGGTCGGTACAGGCAGAGATGGACGGGTCCAGGTCGGCGCTGTTGAGCGAGATCAGCGGGGTCTTGATCTGCGACGTGTCAAAGGCGGGCTTGGCCGCGTCGGCAGTCGCGGCAGGCGCGGTATCGGTCTTGCCACACGACGCCAGCGAGGCGGCGATGGCGACGGTCAGGCCCAGCGGGACCAGCTTGGAAAACTTCATTCGACTCTCCGGCTACAGATGGATACATCGCCCGGATGACGGGCAATCAAGCAGCGTAGCGCGGCCGGCGCGGTGGGGGACCGGCCAAAGGTCACACCGGCCGGCTGGGTGATTGGCCGACACCACAGTGGAACCACCACGCGTGGCCGCGCGGCGTCCGGCACCGCGGTAGAGCCACGCCATGCGTGGCTGCGCGGCATCCGGCATCGTGGGGCAGCCACCCATGGGGTGGCTCTACCAGCAAAAAGGCCGGTTTGTGCCGGCCTTTCGGGGTTACTTCGCTTTGCCCTGGTTCGCCACTGCTTCGGCGGCCTTGCGCGCGGCTTCCGGATCGCCCAGGTAGCGGAACGACTGCACGCTCAGGTCATCGTTCAACTCGAACAGCAACGGAATGCCGGTCGGGATGTTGAGCTCCAGGATGGCCTCCTGCGAGACGTGGTTGAGGTACTTGTACAGCGCGCGCAGCGAGTTGCCGTGGGCGGTGACCAGCACGGTCTTGCCGTCCTTGAGCTGCGGGGCGATCGCATCGAACCAGTACGGCAGCACGCGATCCAGCGTGGTGGCCAGCGATTCGGTGCCCGGCAGCGCGTTGCGGTCCAGGCCGGCGTAGCGGCGGTCGTGGATCGGATGGCCCGGGTCTTCGACGTCCATCGCCGGCGGCGGGATGTCGTAGGAGCGGCGCCAGATCTTGACCTGGTCCTCGCCGTGCTTGGCCGCGGTCTCGGCCTTGTCCAGGCCCTGCAGGCCACCGTAGTGACGCTCGTTCAAGCGCCAGCTCTTGCTGACCGGCAGCCAGTCCTGGTCCAGCTCGGCCAGGGCACCCTGCAGGGTGTGGATGGCGCGCTTGAGCACCGAGGTATGCGCGACATCGAACTGCAGCCCYTCTTCACGCATCAGGCGGCCGGCAGCGGCGGCCTCGCGGCGGCCCTGTTCGGTCAGCTCAACGTCCACCCAACCGGTGAAGCGGTTGTCCAGGTTCCACTGGCTCTGGCCGTGGCGCAACAGTACGAGTTTCCGGGTCACTGCAGTATCTCCGACAGATGGCAAGGCAGACCCGCATTGTAGCGGCAAGCCTGCCCCGCCCTGCACGGCGATGGCCGCAGCGTCGGCCGGCGCGCCGGTTCRGGGATGCGGATGGCCGTGATGGCCCTGCGCATCCGGATGCGCGCGGCGGCGGTCGTCCCGCGCGAGGTGGTCATGCCCATCGTCGTGATCGTGGCCGGCATGCGCGTCGGCGGCCTTGGGGCTGCCGACGCTGCAGCTGTCGCCGCAATGATCCGCCTCGATCTGCAGGGTCACATGTTCGATGCCGAACTGGTCGTGCAGCGTGGCGGTCAACGTGCGCCGCAGGCGGTCGGCATCCACCGCGTCGGCCATCACCACATGCGCGGTCAGCGCTGGCGTGCTGGAGGCCAGCGCCCACACATGCAGGTCATGCACGTCGACCACGCCGGGCTGCGCGCCCAGCGCGGTGCGCACGGCGTTGAGGTCGGTGCCCTTGGGCACGCCTTCGAGCAGCACATTGATCGCCTCGCGCAGCAGCACCCAGGTGCGCGGCAGCACCCACAGGCCGATCAGCACGGCCAGGATCGGATCGATCGGCTTCCAGCCCGTCCAGCGGATCAACAGCGCGCCGATGATCACCGCGACCGAGCCAAGCATGTCGGCCCACACTTCCAGGTAAGCGCCCTTTACGTTGAGGCTTTCGCCACTGCCGGCACGCAGCAGGCGCATGGAGATCAGGTTGATGCCCAAGCCGATCGCGGCGATCACCAGCATGCCGGTGGAGGCGATTTCCTGCGGCTGGCGGAAACGCGCCACCGCCTCCCACAGGATGTAGGCGGCCACCACGAAGAGCATGCCGCCGTTGATCATCGCGCCGAGTGCCTCCAGCCGTGCGTAGCCGTAGGTGCGCTTGGCATCGGGCGGGCGCCGGCTCAGCCGCACCGCGACCAGCGCGATCATCAGCGCCAGGGTGTCGGTGGCCATGTGCGCGGCATCGGACAACAGCGCCAGGCTGTTGGTCCAGAACGCACCCACCACTTCCACCACCAGGAAGGTAGTGGTGAGGCCGAGTGCCCACCAAAGTGGTTTTTCGTGGCGGATTTCGCTGGGCAGGTGATCGTGGTCGTGACCCATGAAGGTGTCTCCAGAACAATGTGCGCAGGTTAAGCAGGGTATCGCGCGGAGACTATTACACTTGGGCTGGCGTTCAGTCTGTAACTTCATTACAACCGCAGGCGGCCGCTAAGGTTCGACGGCCCCTGTGGCGGGAAGAGCAATCATCGTGGATATCGTTCCAAACCTGGATGAGGCCAGCCGTCCGCTGGCCGATGCCTGGCAGCAGACCCTGCTGGCGACCGGCGCCGACGCTGCCGCACTGCTGGCCGAGCTGGCCGCACAGTCGCCGCCGGACCTGGCCCATCACTTCTATGACGTGCTGCTGGAGGACCCGCGCGCCAGCCGCTTTCTGTCCCACGACCAGGTGCGCCTGCGCCTGAAACCGGCCATGCAGCGTTGGCTGACGCAACTGCTGACCGCCACCATCGACAGCATCCCGGCGCTGGTGGCCGCGCAGCGGGTGATCGGCGATGTGCATGCGCGGGTGGGCATTCCGGTGGACCTGGTCACCCGTGGCGCGCGCGTGCTCAAGCAACGCCTGTTCGAGCGCATCGTGGCGCACGCTCCCAGCAGCGCCATCGCCTTCGAAGCGATCCGCTGCCTGAGCGCCTCGGTGGATATCGCGCTGGAAGGCATGACCCTGGCCTATACCCATGCACGCGAGCGTTCCTCGCGCACCGATGCGGCCTACCGGCTGTTCTCGCTGGTGCAGAACGTGAGCACCGAACGCGAACGCCAGCGCGCCTTGCTGCTGGATTGGGAAAACGCACTGCTGTACGCCATCGCCAGCCAGGCCACCGATGCCGATACCGTGGACCTGGCCCATTCCGAATTCGGCCTGTGGTTCACCCACAAGGGCATCCCCAGTTTTGGCGAGAGCAGCGAGACGGCGCAGGTAGGTGCGTTGATCGCACGCGTGGACGCGCAACTGCATGCTGCGCTCGCGCGCGCAGACCTGACGACGCGCTTCAGCGCGCTGCAGGGCATCCGCGAGCAGCTCGCGCGTATCCGCACCCTGATGAGCATGCTGTTCGAGCGCATCGGCGAGCTCGATGCCGGCAGCGACGCACTGACCAACCTGCTCAACCGCCGCTTCCTGCCCACGGTGCTGCGTCGCGAGATCGAACTGGCCAACTCGGCGCACACGCCGTTCTCGGTGCTGCTGCTGGATCTGGATCACTTCAAGGCGATCAACGACACCCACGGCCACGACGGCGGCGATCGCGCCCTGCAGCATGTGGCCGCGCTGCTGGGCCAGCTCACCCGCGGCAGCGACTACCTGTTCCGCTATGGCGGCGAAGAGTTCGTGGTGGTGCTGGTGGCCGCCAATGCCGCGCAGGCCGAGGTGATCGCCGAGAACCTGCGCCGGCAGATCGCGCAGACACCGGCGCCGCTGGCCAACGGCAGCACCCTGGCGCTGACCGCCAGCATCGGCGTGGCCGCCCACGATGGCCACCCGGACTACGAGCGGCTGATGGCCCGCGCCGATGCGGCGATGTACCAGGCCAAGAAGCGCGGCCGCAACCGCGTGGTGTTGGCCAGCGACGACCTGCCCGATGCACCGGAGCGACAGGCACTGCAGCGCGGCTGAGTCGGCACGAGCCGCCTGTTGCGGCACATCGACCGGTACCAACGGCGCATGCCGGGCGCGGCGCGGGCGGCGTAGGATCACGACGCGGGCATTGGCCTGCGTCGTTGCCGCTGCCCAAGGAACCTGTCGATGCCGTCCCGCCCTTCATCGCACCTGCCGTGCGCCCTGCTGTGCTCGGCCCTGTTGCTGAGCGCCTCCGCCACGGCCCGCGACGTGCCGCAACCGGCCGAGCACGTGGAGGCCGATGGCCCGTACGTGTTCCGCACCGACACGGGCCTGCAGGCGCAGTGGGTGTGCAACGACCACGTGGTCCGCCGCGATCTGCCAGCGCGCGGCGAGGTCACCGTGGTCGCGCCCGAATGCGGTTACCCGCACGAGGTGAGTGTGCTGCCGCCACGCACCGCCGAGGTCGCGCAGTACCCGGCCACGCCGCGCATCGTCGCGTTGTCGGACATCCATGGCCAGTACGGGCTGCTGGTGACGCTGCTGCGCGCCCACCATGTCATCGATGCGCAGGACCACTGGGCCCTCGGCGATGCCACGCTGGTGGTGGCCGGCGATGTGTTCGACCGTGGGCCGCAGGTGACCGAGGCGTTCTGGCTGCTCTACGGCCTGCAGCAGCAGGCCAGCGCGGCCGGTGGCGCGGTGCACTTCGTGCTCGGCAACCACGAGACGATGGTGTTGTACGACGACCTGCGCTACGTCAACCCGAAGTACCTCAGGAGTGCGCAGCTGCTGGATCGTTCGTATCCGGCGCTGTACGGCGCCGATTCGGTGATCGGCCAATGGCTGCGCACCCGTCCGGTGCTGCTGAAGATCGGCGACACGCTGTTCCTGCACGGCGGCATCGCCCCGGAGAACCTCGACCTAGTGCGCGCCATGGACGCCACCAACGCCACCTACCAGGCCTCGGTCGGGCTGCCACGTGAGCAGGTCAAGGCCGCGCCGGACAGCGCGCGCCTGTTCGACGGCAAGACCAGCCCGATCTGGTACCGCGGCTACTTCGATGGACGCATGGATACCGCCCAGGTGCAGGCACTGCTCGAACAGTTGCAGCTCAAGCGCATCGTGGTCGGCCATACCTCGATGCCGCACGTGAGCAGCTTCCACGGTGACCGCATCATCGCCATCGACAGCAGCATCAAGAAGGGCGAGAACGGCGAGCTGCTGTTCATCGAGAACGGCACACTCAGCCGCGGCCTGCTGGACGGCACACGCGTGCCCTTGGCCGAAGGCAGGATGGAAGTGGACGACGACTGAGCCGTCGTCCACCGGCTCAGCCCTGCTGTACCTGCGGCCGGGCGCCGGCCGGCAGCGCGCGCACCCGCCCCGGCTTGCTCGGGAAGGCGTGGCGCACGATCCGCCACATCACCTGGCCGAACTGTTTCGGCAGCGAGCCGGTGTTGTAGTGCTGGCCGTAACGCGTGCAGATCGCCTTCACTTCCACGGCGATATCGGCGTAACGGTTGGCCGGGATGTCCGGGAAGAAGTGGTGTTCGATCTGGTGGCTGAGGTTGCCCGACATGACGTTCATCAGCTTGCCACCGGTCAGGTTGGATGAGCCACGCAGCTGGCGCAGATACCAGTGGCCGCGGCTTTCATCGCGCACGCATTCCTTGGGGAAGGTCTCGGCATCGGCGGTGAAGTGGCCGCAGAAGATGATCACGTAGGTCCACACGTTGCGGATCAGGTTGGCCACCACGTTGCCCAGCAGCACCGGCAGGAAGAACGGGCCGGCCAGCGCGGGGAACAGCAGGTAGTCCTTGAACATCTGCTTGCCCATCTTGCGGCCCACCGGGCGCGCCTGTGCCAGCAGCTGGCGGAAGGTGATCTTGCCGGCGAACCAGCGGCCCACGCGCAGGTCCTGGATGGCGATGCCCCATTCGAACAGCAGCGCGAACACCACCGCCACCACCGGCTGGGTCAGGTAGAACGGGCGCCAGCGCTGCTCGGGGAAAATCCGCAACAGGCCATAGCCGATGTCGTCGTCCAGCCCGCGCACGTTGGTGTAGGTGTGGTGGCGGAAATTGTGCGTCTTGCGCCAGTTGTCGGCAGTGCCGACGATGTCCCACTCGTAGGTGCTGCCCTGCAGCTGCGGGTCGCCCATCCAGTCGTACTGGCCGTGGATGACGTTGTGCGCCAGCTCCATGTTTTCCAGGATCTTGGACAGCGCCAGCAGCGCCACGCCGGCGATCCACGCCGGGATCAGCACGCTGTGCACGAAGGCACCGAGGAACAGCAGCGCGCGGCCGGCCACGCCGGTCCAGCGCACGCCGGCCACCACGCGGCGGATGTAACGCGCGTCGGCGGCCCCCAGCGTGGCCAGCTGGCGCGCACGCAGCGCATCGAGTTCATCGCCGAAGGCGTGCAGTTCAGCGGCGGAAAGCGCGCGGTTCTGGACGGAAGACATGGTCAGAGCTCCAGGATCAGGTCGGTGCTGGCGCTGTTGACGCACAGCTTCACTTGCGTGGCCGGTTCATCGGCGTACTCGCCGGTGAGCGTGTGGCGGGTGACGCCGGAGGCCTTGCCGCACGCACAGGTGTTGCAGATGCCCATGCGGCAGCCGCTGGCCGGGCGCAGACCTTCGGCTTCCAGCGCCTGCAGCAGCGAGGTGCCGCGCGGCAGGGTCAGGGTGCGGCCACTGCGGCGCAGTTCGACCTGCACCGTGCCGGTTTCCGCGTCGGGCAGCAGCGGCGGGGTGAACGCTTCGAACTGCAGCGCGGCCACGGTGCCCTGCAAGCGCGCGCGGGCGGCATCAACGAAGCCACCCGGGCCGCACACCAGCACCTGGGCCGCACGGAGGTCGCCGAGCGCATCGAACGCGTAGGCATCCACGCGCGGCGACGCGGCGTGCGGGTCGCGGGTCAGTGCCAGGTGCACGCGCAGGTTCGGATGGCGCGCGGCCAGTGCCGCCAGTTCGTCGGTAAAACACAGTTCCTCGCGGCGGCGGGCCCAGTACACCAGGTCCACTGTGCCGGGCATACCGGCGGCATCCAGCTGGCGCAGCAGCGCGCGCATCGGGGTGATCCCGCTGCCGGCCGCCAACAGCAGCAGGCGCTGGGCTTGTATGGGATCCACGGTCATCTCGCCGAAGGCCTGGCCCAGTTCGAACGCCTCACCGATCGCCGCGTGATGGGCCAGGTGCTGGCTGACCTTGCCGCCCTCGATCGCTTTGACGGTGATCGCCAGCGTGCCGTCGGCCAGCCGCGTAGGGCTGTAGCTGCGCGACAGCCGRCGCCCATCCATGTCCACCCCAAGGGTGACGTGCTGACCCGGCTGCATCCCACGGAAATGCCGGTTCGGGCGCAGCACCAGGGTGACCGCATCCGCGCTGGCCTGCTCGCGCGCCACCAGCCGCGCCCGCGCCCGGCGCAGGGTCCACAGCGGGTGCAGACGCCCGGCCCAGAAGTCGAACAGTTCCTCGGACACCCAATGACGGGGCGAGATCGGGTTGCGGCGGCGGATCGGGGGGCGGGGTTGGGCGCTCATGGGGTCACTATACGCACGCACATACATGCGTGTATACACTTGTATATTGATCGGACGGGCTATGATTCAGGGACTTGACCGCCCTGCCCCCGATGACCTCCCCAGACCTGCCCCTGTCCGCTGCCGACGATGCCCATCCGGCGCGCAAAGCCTCGATCTCGCGCGACGACCTGCTGGCCGCCGCGCTGGCCCTGATCGGCCCGCACCGCAGTGTTTCTACGCTGAGCCTGCGCGAAGTGGCCCGCGAGGCGGGCATCGCCCCGAATTCGTTCTACCGCCAGTTCCGCGACATGGACGAACTGACCGTGGCGCTGATCGATCTGTCCGGGCGTTCGCTGCGCACGATCATCGGCGAGGCGCGCCAGCGCGCGGCGTCGTCCGAGCGCAGCGTGATCCGGCTGTCGGTGGAGACCTTCTTCGAACAGCTGCGCGCCGACCACAAGCTGCTGCACGTGCTGCTGCGCGAAGGCAGCGCCGGCTCGGACGCGTTCAAGCAGGCGGTGGACCGCGAACTGAACTACTTCGAAGACGAACTGCGGGTCGACCTGATCCGGCTGGCCGCCGCCGATGGCGGCGCGGTGCTGCACGAACCGGCGCTGGCGTCCAAGGCGATCACCCGGCTGGTGTTCGCCATGGGGGCCACCGCCGTGGACCAGCCGCAGGAAAAGGACGCCGAACTGATCGAGCAGCTGTCGCAGATGCTGCGCATGATCATCACCGGCGCGCGCACCATCGCCGGGAATCCGCCGACCCGTTGAGCGGCCAGGGGCGTAYCGACCCACGGTCGGTACCTACCCGGTGTGGGTCGACCCACGGCCAATCCCCGACCCGAACGTGAATGCCCCGGTAGGCGACCGCCGTTGGTGGCCGCAGCATTTCGGCACCTTCCGCGCCGCCCAATCGAGAACGTCAAACCGCATACAAACGGCATCGCCGGCGTCGGACGCACCGACACCGCCAAGGCCCGGTGTGAAGACCCGGGCTTCACGCGGCGCGCACCATACTTTACCGAATGCTTTACATACGGAATGCCCATTCGTGAGCCGGCACACGGCGCTTGCGCGCGTAAAGAAAGGATTTCACTGCACGGCCCTGCTCCTGTGCAGCGGCGCGGCCATGGCCCAGTTGCCCATCGGCGAGGCGGCCGTTCCCGCGCTGGACTGGCAGCAGTCGCAGCAGCGCCTGGAACAGGTGTCCGACGCACTGGCCGCCGCCGATGCCTCGGTGCGTAACAAGCAGGACCTGCAGGATGCCACCCGTCTGCTGCGCCTGCCGGAGATCACCGGTGAAGTGCGCCGCCTGCAGTTCCAGAAGACGTTGACCCTGCCCTTGGGCTCGCTGGCGCCGGTGGCCGAGGCGTTCGGCATCGACTCGCCATTGCAGTTCACCGAGCGCGACTGGCGCACCCGTCCGGTCGTCACCGCGGTGCTGCCGCTGTACACCGGCGGTTTGATCCCGGCCGCGCAGCAGGCCGCCGCCGGCGCCACCGCGCAGGCCAGCGCCGAACGCGAATCGCAGCGCCAGTCGTTGAGCGTGCAGCTGGCCCAGGCCTACTTCGGGCAGCGCCTGGCCGAGCAGGCCGTGGACGTGCGCCGTGACGTGCGCGACGGGCTGCAGCGCCACCTCGACGATGCGCTGAAGCTGGAACGCGAAGGCTTCGCCACCCGTGCCCAGCGCCTGCAGGCCAACGTGGCCCGCGACAAGGCCGAGCGCGACTACCAGAAGTCGCTCAACGACCTGCAGACCCTGAAGGCCGCGCTGGCCACCCTGCTGCGCAGCGGAGGCGAAGTGCGCCCGCTGTCGCCGTTGTTCGTGCATCGCACGCCGATCGGCGCGCTGCCCACCTTCGAACGCGATGCGCAGGCCCGGCAGCCGCAGATCGCGCGACTGCGCGCACTGGTGGCGCAGGCCGAGCAAGGCGTACGCGTGCAGCAGGCCAAGCTCAAGCCCACCGTGTACCTGTTTGGCCAGTACGACTTCCTGCGCCGCGACGAAATGCTGACCGACCCGGACTGGGCGTTCGGCATCGGCGTGAAGTACACCTTCCTGTCTCCCAGCTCGCGCCCGGCGCAGATCAGCGCCGCACGCGCGCAGCAGGAGCAGGCCGAAGCCGGCCTGCGCGAAGCGGAAAACCAGGTCACCCTGGGCGTGCGCAAGGCCTGGTACGAACTGGATACCGCACGCCAGCAGTTCCTGCTGCTGGACAGCAGCATCGAACAGAACCGCGAGAACCTGCGCCTGCAGGAGCTGGCCTTCCGCGAAGGCCAGGCCACCTCGCTGGACGTGATCGACGCGCGGCTGGGGCTGGGCGGTGCGCAGGTGGAACGCGCACAGGCGGCCTACCAGTACGACGTGGCGCTGGCACAACTGCTGGAGATCAGTGGACAGATGGACCGTTATGACGAATTCCGCCGCCAGGCCGACGAGGTGATCGCGCATGAATGACACATTGCAGGCGCCTGCCGATGCGCCGCCGCCGAACAAGCGCAAACTCGGTATTGCCCTCGCGCTGGTGCTGGCGATCGTGGTGGTGGTCGGCCTGTGGCTGGCCTGGCGCAGCCCGGCCGAACAGCTGCAGGGCATGGCCGATGCCGACACCGTCAACGTGGCCGCCAAGATCACCGCACGCCTGGCCGAACTGAAGGTGCGCGAGGGCGACCGGGTCAAGGTCGGCCAGGTGCTGTTCGTGCTGGACAGCCCGGAAGTGGCCGCCAAGGAAGAACAGGCGCAAGGCGCGCTGGAAGCGGCCAGCGCCGTGGCCGACAAGGCCGATGCCGGCGCGCGCAGCGAAGACATCCGCGCGGCGCAGGCCAACTGGAAACGCGCTGAAGCCGGTGCCACGCTGGCCGATGCCACCTACCAGCGCGTGCAGAACCTGTTCAACGAAGGCGTGATGACCCGGCAGAAGCGCGACGAAGCGCTGGCCCAGGCGCGCAGTTCGCGCGAGCTGTCCAATGCCGCCCGTGCGCAGTACGACCAGGCGCTGGCCGGCGCGCGCGAGCAGGACAAGCGTGCCGCACAGGGCCAGGTCCGCCAGGCACGCGGCGCGGTGGCCGAGGTGGACGCCGCGCGTGAGGAGGTCAACGGCCGCGCGCCGCTGGCCGGCGAGATCAACAAGCGCATGGCCGATGTGGGCGAACTGGTCCCGGCGGGCTACCCGGTGTTCACCCTGGTCGACATCGACCGCATGTGGGTATCGGTGAACCTGCGCGAATCGCAGATGCGCGGCCTGAAGA
>NZ_JBFULO010000083.1:0-12557 GCF_054049855.1 Stenotrophomonas sp. P5_B8
GCTACAGCGAGGACGGGATAGGCGCATTCGAAACAGCAGAATGCAATGTTGTTGCCGTGTGGATCGGCATCGATCTCGTCACCTTCGGCATCCATCACCAGAAAACCCGTGATTTTCATGCTGTTCCTCCCTATGTCGACATGTGTGTCGCCGGCCTCACCCATGCTGCAGGAGGTTGATCAGCCGGCCCAGCGGGTCACGGACGTAGAACCRTCGCACGCCCCACGGCTCACGGACCGGTCCGTACTCGATGGCGATGTTGGCCGCTCGCACCCTGCGCAGTGCTTCATCCAGGTCATCGACCTCCACTGAGAGGTCCGGCACGTGGGTGCCCGCCCCCCCCTGCTGGGCGAAACTGACCTGCACCTGCATGTCGCCGTTGCCGGCATACGTACGGATCCAGCCGTGGTCCATGGCAAGTTCCAGCCCCAGGATACCCTGATAGAAGCTGTCCGCCGACGCCGGATCGGACGTCGCGATGTTGGCGATGATGCGCTTGACCTGCATGGTCATTCCCGTGGTGCGGCGGCGGCCCTTTTTATACCGGAGCTTTGCTTCCCGCGCCGGCCCGCGTTTACGGGCCGACAACGCGGTCAGCTATCCGCCGGCGCCTTCGGCAACGCCGCGCCCTTCGGCCACAGCATCCAGAGGCTGCCCTTCTGCTTCATGTCCCCGGCCAGCTTGCCGGCCGCGTCGCCGGTGCCCCAGAACAGATCCGCGCGCACTTCGCCGGCGATGGCCCCACCGGTGTCCTGTGCGGCGACCGGGCGCACCACCGGTGTGCCATCCGGGCGCGTGGTGGACAGCCACAGCAGGCTACCCAATGGCACTACGGTACGGTCTACCGCGACGCTGTAACCGGCGGTGAGCGGCACGTTGAGCGAGCCACGCGGGCCCTGGTCACCGTCGGGGCCCTTGGCGAAGAACACGTAGCTGGGGTTGCTGGCCAGCAGTTCCGGGATGCGGGTGGGATGTGCGTTGGCCCAGGTGCGGATGGCGTCCATGGTGACGTCGTCTTTTTTCAGTTCGCCCTGCTCCACCAGCCAGCGGCCGATCGGACGGTACGGATGACCGTTCTGGTCGGCGTAGGCGATGCGCAGGTGGCGGCCGTCGTCCAGCACGATGCGGCCCGAGCCCTGGATCTGCAGGAACTGCAGGTCCATCGGATGGGTGAGCCAGGCCAGCACCGGGGCCTTGACGCCCTTGGCGGCGATGGTTGCGGCATCGTCATAGGGTTTGAGCACGCGCCCATCTACGCGACCGCGCAGGCGCTTGCCCTTCAGCTCGGGGTAGAGGCTGTCCAGCTGCACGCTGACCATGTCGGTGGGTACGCCGTATACCGGCACCGTCGCCTTGGCGGTGCGGACGAGGCTGCCGGGATAGATCGGCTCGTAGTAGCCGGTGATCAGGCCGTCGGCGCGGTTGCCGCCGGCGCGCAGCGCGTAGACATCCAGGGTGTTCTGCAGGAACTGGCGGATGGCAGCCGGGCTGGTGGCGACGTTTGCCGCAGCGCTGCAGGTGCCCGCCCAGGTGGCATCGGTCTTCAACCGTGGGCAGCTGCTGCGCCACGCCGCGAAGCCGGACTGCAGGTCGGCATCGGAGACGGCGGGCAACGCGGTCCAGGCGGCCTTGACGTAGGTGTTGCCGGGCGCGCTGGGGCGCTGCGGGGACACGGCGCAGCTGGTCAGCAGGGCCAGGCCAATGAGCAATGCCGCCGGAAGTCGGCAGGCGGCGGTGAGGCGTGGGATCGTCATGGGCGAGGGTCCTGAAATGGTAGAGCCGACCGTTGGTCGGCTGACGCGGCTGGAATCGTAGAGCCGACCGTTGGTCGGCTGACGCGGCTGGAATCGTAGAGCCGACCGTTGGTCGGCTGACGCGGCTGCCGCGCGGGGTGTGTGAGGGAGAGCAGCCGACCAACGGTCGGCTCTACCGGTTCTCGGGTGCGCGTGAGGACCAGTGCCACAGGACGTCGGCGTGCGGCGATGAGGCGTGGGATCGTCATTGGTCCTGGGATCGCGCCGCCGTTATGGCGTCTGCCGCAGCAGCGAATGCAGGATGCGGGCGTCTTCGGCATCCAGTGTGGCGGGCAGGTCGTCGCGGCCGCGGAAGCGGCGATGGAATGCGCCGACGGCGGCATCGCGGTCGTCCAGCGGGTAGCCGAAGGTCTGCAGCGCCAGGTACGCATCGAATCCTGCCGGTGCGGCGCCGTCGCTGTCGCGCGGCCACACGCCGAAGCCGGCCTGGGCCAGCTGCTGCCATGGGAAGAAGCGGCTGGGGTCCTGCTTGCGGGTGGGGGCGAGATCGGCGTGGGCGATGATCTGCGTGCGCGGAATACGCAGGCGCGTGCACAGGTCGTCCAGCAGGCGGATCAACGCATCGATCTGCGCGGGCGCGAACGGGGTGTCGCCATCGTTGTCGATCTCGATGCCGATGGAGGCCGAGTTCAGGTCGGTGATCGTGCCCCAGCGGCCGGGGCCGGCGTGCCAGGCGCGGCGGTCGTCGCCGACCAGTTGGTAGATGCGGCCATCGGCGCCGACCAGATAGTGCGAACTGACCTTGCCGCCGCTGTTGGCGCTGCGCAGGGTGTCCAGGCTCTGCTGCACCGAATCCTGGTCGGTGTGGTGCAGCACGATGATCACCGGGTCGCGCGCGTTGTGATTCGGCGAGGGCACCCAGCTGGCGAGCGGGCTGCGGACCGGGGGGGTGGCGCAGGCGCTGAGCAGCAGGCAGGCGAGCAGCGGCAGCAAGGTGCGGATCGGGGGCATGACCACATTGTGCGGGATTGGGCGCGGGGATGCCCGGCGTGGCGGGATCCGACCGTTGTGCCCGCGTCGCGAAGCGCAGCCACGCCTGGCGTCGCGCTACCCGCGCATTCGACCTGGTAGCGCCACGCCATGCGTGGCTGCCGTTGGCGACATCCCCAACAAAAAGCCGGCGACCCGAAGGCCGCCGGCGAACGTACAACGTCTCTCTCTCGTTTCTTGTCTCTGTCGGTGCCGGGCAGCGCCCCGCACTACGCGGTTGCGGCGATCAGGCCTCGTAGGCCGATTCGCCGTGCGAGGTCACGTCCAGGCCGGTGCGTTCTGCTTCTTCGGTGACGCGCAGGCCGAACACCAGGCGCACCACCAGCAGGATGGCCACGGTGACCACGGCGCACCAGACGATGGTGAAGCCGACGCTGACCAGCTGCACCCAGACCTGGTGGCCGATGTCGAGATCGGCCTTGGTGCCGCCCAGCGACTGCGCGCTGAACACACCGGTGAGCAGCGCGCCGACGATGCCGCCGATGCCGTGCACGCCGAACACGTCGGCGGTGTCATCCACGCGCAGCAGGCGCTTGAGGCCAGTGACGCCCCACACGCAGACCACGMCGGCCACCAGCCCGATCACGATCGCGCCGAGCGGACCCACCGTGCCGCAGGCCGGGGTGATACCGACCAGGCCGGCCACCGCACCGGACGCCGCGCCCAGTGCCGAGGGCTTGCCCTTGCTGACCGCTTCAACCAGGGTCCAGCCCAGCACCGCGGCCGCGGTGGCGAGGATGGTGTTGATGAAGGCCAGCGAGGCGACGGTGTCGGCGGCGGCCGCCGAGCCGGCGTTGAAGCCGAACCAGCCCACCCACAGCAGCATCGCGCCGATGTAGGTGAACGGCACGTTGTGCGGCTTCAGCGCGGTCTGGCCATAGCCGATCCGCTTGCCGACGAAGTACGCGCCCACCAGGCCGGCCACGCCAGCGTTGATGTGGACCACGGTGCCACCGGCGAAATCGATCGCGCCCATCGCGCCGAGGTAACCGCCGCCCCACACGATGTGTGCCATCGGGATGTAGCTCAGGGTGAACCACAGCGCCGAGAACAGCAGCACCGCCTTGAACTTGATGCGCTCGGCGAAGGCGCCGACGATCAGCGCGGTGGTGATGCCGGCGAAGGTCGACTGGAAGGCGACGAACAGATAGTCCGGCAGGCCCTTGATCGGCGTGTTGCCTACCGTGTCGGGACCGAAGCCCTTGAGGAAGGCGAACTGGGTGAACGAGCCGAAGAAGGCGTTGCCTTCGCTGAACACCGCGCTGTAGCCGTAGGCCACCCACAGGATCAGGATCAGCGAGAACACCACCAGGATCTGGCTGAGGATGGACAGCACGTTCTTCGAACGCACCAAGCCGCCGTAGAACAGCGCAAGGCCGGGCACCACCATCAGCAGCACCAGCAGGGTGGAGGTGAGCATCCAGGCCACGTCGCCGTGGTCGAAGGTGGGCGCGGCCGCGGCGGCAGTTTCAACAGCCGGTGCCGGGGCGGCGGTGGGAAGCGGCTCGACCGCGACGGTTTCCGAGGGCACCGGGGTGACCTGGGCCTGCGCATGGGCCGTGCTGGAGAACGCACCAACGGCCAGCGCGCTGATCAGCATCATCAGGCACACGGCATGGAACCGGGCTTGCCACCCGGTGAACAAAGAGGTCTTCATTGTGGGCTCCGAGTGGGGTTAGAGCGCGTCAGCGCCGATTTCGCCGGTGCGGATGCGGACGACCTGTTCGACCGCAGTCACGAAGATCTTGCCGTCGCCGATCTTGCCGGTGCCGGCCGCGTTCTGGATCGCTTCGACCACCGCGTCCAGGCGATCGTCGGTGACCACCGTTTCGATCTTGATCTTCGGCAGGAAATCCACGACGTACTCCGCGCCGCGATACAACTCGGTGTGGCCCTTCTGGCGCCCGAAGCCTTTGACTTCGGTCACGGTGATGCCCGACACGCCCGCATCGGAGAGGGCCTCGCGGACCTCGTCGAGCTTGAACGGCCGGATGATGGCGGAGATCAATTTCATGCGCATGTCCCGATGGTGGATGGAACCGGCGGTGTGTTGCTGGCCGGTGTCAGGTCAGCGGGCGGCCACTTGCACATGGCCGCCCCCTGGTGCGCCGAACGCTGCATGGGCCTCGCCAGGGCCGTCGCCGGGAAGGCGGCGGCGCTGGTGACGCGGGAGGGAGGAAAGGCCCATGGCACGCGTCCGGTCTCTCTTGCCCCTGGTGGTGCAGCGGACCAACGGTCCGCTCTACCGTAATCGGCGGACCAACGGTCCGCTTTTCCTATTCAGCGGACCAACGGTCCGCTCTACTGCGATCGTCGGACCAACGGTCCGCTCTACGCATGGTTGCGTTGCCGGCTCCCCAGCCGACAAAGCGGCGACGATGACGAAGGTGGGAGGGAGGTCCTTCGTCATCGTCGCCTGTTGCTCAGTTGGCGTAGTACATCTGGTATTCGAGCGGGTGGGTGGCGGCGCGGAAGCGGGTCACTTCCTGCATCTTCAGCGCGATGTAGCCATCGATGAAGTCGTCGCTCATCACGCCACCGGCCTTGAGGAACTCGCGATCCTTGTCCAGCGCTTCCAGGGCCTGGTCCAGCGAGGAGCAGACCTGCGGGATCAGCTTCTCTTCTTCCGGCGGCAGGTCGTACAGGTCCTTGTCGCTCGGTGCCCCCGGGTCGATCTGGTTCTTGATGCCGTCCAGGCCGGCCATCATCAGCACGGTGAAGGTCAGGTAGCCGGACTGGATCGGATCGGGGAAGCGCATTTCGATGCGGCGCGCCTTCGGGTTGGACACCCACGGAATGCGGCACGAGGCCGAGCGGTTGCGGGCCGAGTAGGCCAGCATCACCGGGGCTTCAAAGCCCGGGACCAGGCGCTTGTAGCTGTTGGTGCCGGAGTTGGCAAAGGCATTGATGGCCTTGGCGTGCTTGAAGATGCCGCCGATGTACCACAGCGCCAGCTGGCTCAGGCCGCCGTAGCCGTCGCCGGAGAACAGGTTGGTGCCGCCCTTGGACAGCGACTGGTGCACGTGCATGCCGCTGCCGTTGTCGCCGACGATCGGCTTGGGCATGAAGGTGGCGGTCTTGCCGTTGCGGTGGGCGACGTTCTTGATGACGTGCTTCATGCGCAGCAGTTCGTCGGCCTTCTGCACCAGGGTGCTGAACTTGGTGCCGATTTCGCACTGGCCGGCGGTGGCTACTTCGTGGTGCTGCACTTCCACTTCGATGCCGACCTGTTCCAGGGTCTTGCACATTTCAGCGCGCAGGTCGTGCAGCGAGTCGGTCGGCGGAACCGGGAAGTAGCCGCCCTTCACCGCAGGACGGTAACCACTGTTGGCGCCGTCGTACTTGTCGCCGGTGCTCCAGGCGGCTTCTTCGGAATCGATCTTGAAGAAGGTGTGGCCCATGTCGTTGGCAAAGCGGACCGAGTCGAAGATGAAGAACTCCGGCTCCGGGCCGAAGAAGGCCTGCTCGGCGATGCCGGAGGACTTCAGGTACGCCTCGGCGCGCTTGGCGATGCCGCGCGGGCAGCGGCCGTACGGCTGCATGGTGGCCGGGTCGAGGATGTCGCAGCTGATCACCAGGGTCGGGTCGGCGTAGAACGGGTCGATGTAGGCGCTGGTCGGGTCCGGAAGCAGGACCATGTCCGATTCGTTGATGCCCTTCCAACCGGCGATGGAGCTGCCATCGAACATCTTGCCTTCTTCAAACAGCGACGGCTCGACGATGCTCACCGGGAAGGTGACGTGCTGTTCGATACCGCGCATGTCGACGAAACGCAGGTCGATGAACTCGATCTGGTTGTCCTTGATCAGCTTCTCAACGTTTTCCACGGACATCGGTGAAACCCTCGGATGGATGATTGCGTAGGTTGATAGAGCAATCGCCGTGCCAACTTTTCCATTTTCACAAGTCGTTGATTTTGTTGGCCTGGCACGGCACCGGGCGCGGAACCCTGCGCACCACGATGGTGCAACGGCCCCACCACGCACACATTTGGTGCGGCGTTTGATGTTTTATGCTCTACCGCGATTTCACCCATTCCGAGCCCCAGCATCCCGATGTCCGACCTGCTCTCCGCCCTCCTGTTGGGCATCCTCGAAGGCCTCACCGAATTCCTGCCGATCTCCAGCACCGGCCACCTGCTGATCGCCCAGCATTGGCTGGGCGCGCGCTCGGATTTCTTCAACATCGTCATCCAGGCCGGCGCGATTCTGGCCATCACCCTGGTGTTCCGCCAGCGCCTGTGGTCGTTGGCCACCGGCCTGCACGAGCGCGCCAACCGCGACTACGTGATGAAGCTGGGCACCGCCTTCCTGGTCACCGCGATCGTCGGCCTGCCGGTGCGCCTGGCCGGCTGGGAACTACCCGAAACGGTCACCCCGGTGGCCTGGGCGCTGATCATCGGCGGCATCTGGATGATCCTGGTAGAGACCTACAGCGCGCGCCTGCCCGACCGCGATGAAGTCACCTGGAAGGTGGCCATCCTGGTCGGCCTGGCGCAGGTGGTGGCCGGGGTGTTCCCGGGCACGTCGCGCTCGGCGGCGGCGATCTTCATCGCGATGCTGTTCGGCCTGAGCCGGCGCGCGGCGGCCACCGAGTTCGTGTTCCTGGTCGGCATCCCGACCATGTTCGCGGCCAGCGGCTACGCGTTCATGGAAATGGCCAAGGACGGCAAGCTTGGCAACGAGAACTGGACCGACGTCGGCGTGGCCTTCCTTGCCGCTGCCGTCACCGGTTTCGTCGTAGTGAAGTGGCTGCTGGGTTATATCAAGTCGCACAAATTCACCGCGTTCGCGGCGTATCGCATCGCACTCGGTGCCGCGCTGCTGCTGTGGTTGCCTGCTGGCAACTGAACACGGCCGGCGCGCGCCAACCCCGTTTCGCGTATCACCCCGTTTTTCCACGGGTTCCCAAGGAGATGTCCATGAACCGCACCCGCACCCTGATGCTGATCCTGCCGCTGGCCCTGATGGCCGCCTGCAGCAACCCGTCCACCCCGGCCCCCGCCGGTCCCGGTGGCGATGACCTGGCGCCGGCACCGACCGCCGCTGCCGATGCCAAGGCCGTGGAGAAACTGGACGTGCAGCGCCTGCAGGGCAACCACTGGCTGCTGGACAGCGCTACCGATGCCGGCGGCAAGCGCGTGGATGCGCTGTTCGCGCGCGGCGACAAGCCGGTCACGCTGGACTTCAAGGACGGCCGCCTGTCGGTCGGCAATACCTGCAACCGGATGGGTGGCGGCTACACGCTGGCCGATGGCACGCTGACCGTCTCGCCGATGGCCTCGACCATGATGGCCTGCACCGACAAGGCGCTGATGGCGCTGGACCAGGCCGTGGGCTCGCGCCTGGAAGGCGCGCTCAAGGCCGAACTGGCCGGCCAGGGCCAGCTGACCCTGCACAACGCCGCCGGCGACGTGCTGGTGTTCAACCCCGAGCCGACCGCGGAAACCCGCTACGGCGGTGAAGGCGAAACGGTGTTCATCGAAGTGGCCGCGCAGACCAAGCCGTGCTCGCATCCGATGATCCCGAACATGCAGTGCCTGCAGACCCGCGAAGTGTCGTTCGACGACAAGGGCCTCAAGCAGGGCACGCCGGGCGCGTTCGAGAACTTCTACGGCACCATCGAGGGCTACACCCACGAAGACGGCGTGCGCAACGTGGTGCGGGTGAAGCGCTACAAGATCGCCAGCCCGCCCGCCGACGGTTCCTCGCTGGCGTACGTGCTGGACATGGTGGTCGAGTCGGAAAAGAAGTAACCGGCAGGTACCGGCCGTTGGCCGGTACGCGGCCAGAGCGGCACGCACGCGCCGCAAAAGAGGAAGGGCGGCCAAGGGCCGCCCTTCGTCGTTACCAGGTAGTGCCGGCCGTTGGCCGGCTCCTCGCATATCTCCCCGGAGGTTCATGAGGAGCCGGCCAGCGGCCGGCATTATTCGGCATCGCGCGAGGGCGTTGGCTGGACGCCGATCAGGCCAATGCCGGGTTCAACGTGTAGGTGCCATGCAGCGCCGCTTCGGCCAGCACGTGGCCGTGCATCGCACGGTGCACATCGGCGCCGGTGAACGGGGTGGGCAGGTCCAGCTGCGCCACGTCGAGGGCGAACACACGGAAGAAATACCGGTGCATGCGCGCGTCGTTGAACGGCGGGTACGGGCCGTCATAGCCCAGGTACTGCCCGGCCATGTCCGGATTGCCGGCGAACCAGCCGGTGAAATCATTCAGGCCCTGGCGCGCGCCGGCGGGTCCGGCCGGTGCGGTTTTGCCCTTGACCGTGAAGCCCTCGCTGCAGCTGCCGGCGGCGATGTCGTGCACGCTGGCAGGGATGTCGGCCATCGCCCAGTGCACGAAATCCGCGCGCGGCTGGTCGCGCGGCACGCTGCAATCGTGGCGACCGACCGTTTCCGGCACCGTCGGCACGTCCGGGTCGATGCACAGCAACGCGAACGAACGGGTGCCCTCGGGCACCTCGCTCCAGGCCAGCTGCGGGTTGCGGTTGGCGGCGAAACCGTTGGCATCGCCGGCGGCGAATTCGGCCGCGATCGGCTGGCCGTTGTGGAAGCTGGTACTGCTCAGGCGCATGGGAGAGTCCTCACTGTTCCGGGTAACCAAGGCGAACGGCGACCGGGGTCAACAACGCGAACGCCGGGGCCATCAGCTCGCGGTAGTGGCGCCATTCCCCACTCGGCATGCGCGGTGGGCCCAGCGTCGGCGCCGGCGGCAGGCGCGTGCCGAGCAGCCGGCCCAGATGCTCGGCCATCACCGCCGGATCGTTGCCGATGTCGTCGATGCGCACCAGCGCGTGCGGGTACAGGTCCTGTTCGTGCAGGGTGGCCACCTGCGTCAGCGCGCGGGCCAGCCACTCGGCCGCCTCGTTGATGGAGGTCACCGCCAGCGGTGCCGGCGCGCCGTTGGCCAGCCAGTGCAGCAGCATGTCGCGCGGGTCGCGCAGCACCAGCAGCAGGCGGCCTTCGGGCAGCTGCGGGCGCAGCGCCCACAGCAGGGCGTTGTCCCACCACAGCAGCCAGTCGATCAGGTTGGCGTCGGCCAGACCGCGCGACGGCATCTGCTCACGCCACTGCTCCACCAGCCGCTCCGGGCTGAGTTTGCCGGTCGAGAGGTCCTGCAGGGTGTGGTAATTCTGGAAGGCGTCGTCGGGCGGATTGGGCCCGTAGCGGTCGCCACGCAGCACCGGGCTGGCGGCGGCGATCGCGGCGATCACCCGCTCCACGCCGGAGCCGGGCGCGCCCCAGACGAACATCGGGCGGGCGGTGTTGTCTTCGCTGATCGTGCCGATCTCCGGCCAGCTCAGCGGGGCCTTGGCCTGCGGCGGCAGCGGCAGGCGCTGGCTGGCCTCGGCCACGTGCAGCTCGACCCACGTGCGCAGGGCATCGGCGTGCTGGCCGGCCTCGTGCTGCACCGACCCCAGCCACGCGCGCAGGCTCGGCTTGGCGGCGTCCTCGGCGGTGTCATGGATGGCCTGCACGCGCGCCACTGCAGCAGCAGGGTCGCGCGCCATCAGCGCCTCGACGATGCGGGTTTCGCCGCTGGCGCGGCCCGGTTCGATGGCCACGATGCGCCGTGCCACGGCTTCGGCGGCGTCGTTCTCGCCGGCCATGTCGTGCAGGCGCAGGCGCGTTTCCATCGCCGGCAGGTGCTCGGGCATGGCCTGCAGCCAGCGCTCGGCCACCGCGACCGATCCGGCACTGCCCACCGCTTCGATGGRCAGCCGTGCCAGCCACAGGTCGTGCAGCTGCGGGTGGGTCTCCAGCAGCGCATCGAGGGTGTCACGCGCCTGCTGTTCGCGGCCCAGGCGCTGCCAGGCCATCAGCAGCAGCTGCAGGGTCTGGCGATCGGCGGGGGTCTGCTCCAGCACCGGCAGCAGGTGTTCCAGTGCCTGCAGCGGCTGCCCGGACTGCAGCTCCAGCTCGCCGGCCAGGCGGCGCATGGCCGGGGTGTCGCCCTCGGCCGTGGCCAGGATCTGGCGCATGGTCGCTGCGGCGCCATCGGTGTTGCCCTGGCGGACCTGCAGCTGCACCAGCAGGCCCTGCAGCGACGTCAGTGCGGGGCTGAGGTCCAGCACGCGGCGGAACGCCTGCTCGGCGAAGGCCAGCATGTCCTTGCCCAGGTAGGCAAAGCCCAGCGCGTACAGCACCCGCGGATCGTTGGGCAGGGCCTGGGCGGCGGCCGACAGCAGGGCCACCGCGCGGTCGCCCTCGCCGCGGCGCAGCGCGATCATGCCGTTCAACGCGGCCAGCTCGGGGTGGTCTTCATCCACGCGGCTGGCGGTGCGGGTGATCTTCTCGGCCTCGTCCACGTCGTTGCGGGCCAGCGCCATGTGCGCCTGCATCAGGTAGGCGGTCAGCTCGTTGGGGTTGAGCGTGGCGGTGCGGTCCAGCGCCGAACCGGCCGCCTCGAACTGGCGCAGCGCCAGCAGCAGGCCGGCGTGCTGCAGGTGCAGATCGGGGTTGTCCGGGGCCAGCGCCAGCGCCTGTTGCAGGCTGTCCAGGGCGGCATCGAACTGGCCCTGTTGTTGCAGCGACAGGGCCAGCCAGCGGTGCGCCTGCGGCTGCTCCGGCTCGGCACTGGTCCATTGCCGCGCAAGCTGCACGGCTTCGTCGGCCGCATTGCGGCGCAGGGCTTGGAGAATCTTGTCTTGCATGACGGTCCAGCTTGGGGTCAAACCCCGATTGTAGAACACGTCATGCGGCGCACCGTGGTCGGGGTGCCCAACCCCCGGGCGAGGTCAGCCGACGGTTTCGATGCGCAGGCGCTGCGCGACCCAGCGCTCGGAGAAACCATCGCCTCGCCAGTTCTCCAGGAAGCCGCAATGGCCGCCCCACGGGGCGATTTCCAGGTGGGCGTGGGCGGGCAGGCGCCAGCCGTTGAAGGTGGCGAAGGGGATGACCGGGTCATCCTTGGCCATCAGGATGTCGGCCGGCACGGTCAGCTCGGCCAGGCGGTCGCCGGCGATCGAGTAGCCATCGAAGTAGGCCTGCAGCGAGCCGAAATCGGTATGGTGCTCGACCAGCCACGCGGTGAGCGCGCGGATGTCGAGCTTGAGTACCTGGTCGTCCCAATCGCTCAACTCGGGGAACAGATCACGCTTGCGCCGCAGCGAGCCGGCCCACTTGCGGCGGAAGTACCAGTCATACATCGCCGGGCCGTTCTCGATGCTCTCCATGGTGATGGCCGGATCGAGCACCGGGCAGACCGAGGCCACCCGGCGCAGCGGGACGCCGGCAGAAGGTGCGCGCAGCGCCAGGCGCAGCACGAAGTTGCCGCCCAGCGAATAGCCGGCCGCCACCAGCGGCAGCTGCGGCCAGCGCCGGGCGATGTCACCGGCGGCCTGCACCACTTCATCGATGCGGTTGGAATGGAAGATGCCGGGATTGAGGTGATGGGTGTTGCCGTGGTCGCGGAAGTTCAGCCGGACCACGTCGAAGCCCTCTTCGAGCATGCGCGCGGCGGTCATGCGCATGTAGCTGGACTCGGCGCTGCCTTCCCAGCCGTGCAGCAGCAGCGCCATGCCGATCGGCTCGCGGCCCTGGACATGGCTGTGCCAGCCCTGCAGCCGCACGCCCTGGCCGCCGTCCAGGATCAGTTCTTCGGTGACCGCGCCGGTGGCGGCCAGCAACGTCAGCCCACGCTGCATGCGCATGCGGCTGGAGCTGAGCATGGACTGCAGGTGCGGATTGCGCAGCCAACGCGGCGGGAGGTAGTCGGCAGCGGTCAACATGGGCGGCAGACTGCTCCCGGC
>NZ_JBFULO010000084.1:0-12454 GCF_054049855.1 Stenotrophomonas sp. P5_B8
GCTCCACGTAAACCACACGCAGGCTGCGCGTGCAGCCGACCAACGGTCGGCTCTACCAGCGCGCGGGCCGTCGACGCAACGTCCCCGCCCCGGGCATCAGCGTGCGGCAGTTGGCAGGGTGAACACGAACAGCGCGCCTTCGCGGCTGTCCATCAGGCGGATGTCGCGGTGGTGCAGTTGCAGGATGCGGTGGACGATCAACAGGCCGAGCCCGCCGCTGTCCGGGCGCGCACTGCCCAACGCGGGCGGCGTGTTGAACAACCCGGCGCGGCGCTCGGGCGCGATGCCCGGTCCGGTGTCGGCGATGGCGACCTGCACCTCGCCGTCCTGCGCGCGTAGCACCACCTCGATGCGGCCGCCTTCAGGAGTGTGGCGGATGGCGTTGTCGAGCAGGTTGGTCAGTACGCGCTCGATCAATGGCAGATCCGCCACGACTGCCGGGAGCCCGGGCGGTATGTCCGCGCTGAGCGTCTGCCGGCGTGCCTGCGCGCCCAGTTCGAATTTCTGGAACACATCCTGGACCAGGTCCGGCAGCGAGAACGCCTGCAGGTCCAGGCTGACCGCGCCGTGTTCCAGCCGCGCCAGTTCGAACAACGCCTGGGCCAGCGCACCGACCTTGCGGCTCTGCGCCAGCGCGATGCCAAGGTAGCGCTGGCGCTCGTCGGCGCTGAGCGTAGCGTCCTTCAGGGCCAGGGTTTCCAGGTAGCCGTGCAGCGAGGACAGCGGCGTGCGCAGGTCGTGGGAAATGTTGGCCACCAGCTCGCGGCGCTGCAGGTCCTGTTCGCGCAACTGCTGCCACTGCTCGCCCAGGCGCTGGCCCATGTGCCCGAAGCTGTGCTGCAGGATCGCCAGTTCGTCGCGCTCACCGGGACGCAGCGGGGTCGGTGGCAGCGGCGTGCCGGCACCGGCGGCGTCCACGTCGAAGGCCTGGATGCGGCGGGTCAGCTGGCGCAGCGGCCGGGTGACCCAACGGAACGCGACCCCGCCGGCCAACAGCCCGACCGCCGCCAGGATCGCCAACGACCACAACGTCGTGCGCAGGGTCGCGTTGGCGGCGATGTTGGCGGCCAGCGCCTCGCGCTGCTCGCCCACCAGCACCACGTAGATGTAGCCGGCCTGGCGTCCCTGCACCCACAGCGGGGCGGCGTTGAACACCTTGCGGCCGGTGGCGCTGCGCGGGTCGTCGCCGAGGATCGGCAACGGTTCGTCGCGCAGCAGGGCGCGTACCGGCGCCAGGTCCACGCGGTCGCGCTTGAGGTGGCCATCGGGCGCGTCATGGCCGAGGATGCGGCCCGCGTCGTCGAGCAGGTACACCTCGACGCTGGGATTGACCGCCATCAGCTTGCCGAACAGCGCGCGCACTTCGCCGCCGCGCATGCCGCGCGCGTCCATCAATTCACCACTGCGCGCGATATGTTCGGCCAGCCCGCGCGACAGCCGCTGCACGGTCTCCTGCTCGTGCATGGCGGTGCTGCGCATCTGGATCCACATCAACGCGCCGCAGCACACCAACAACAGTGCGCAGAACACTACCGACAGGCGCTGGGACAGGGTCAGGCGGATCACGCCGCTGCTCCTTCATCGCCGACCAGCTTGTAGCCACGACCCCACACCGTCTGGATGCGCTGCGGGCTGGCCGGGTCGCGTTCGATCTTGTTGCGCAGCCGGTTGATGTGGGTGTTGACGGTGTGTTCGTAGCCGTCGTGCTGATAGCCCCAGACCTGGTTGAGCAGGTCCATGCGCGAGTAAACCTGGCCGGGATGGCGGGCGAAGAAGTAGAGCAGGTCGAACTCGCGCGGGGTCAGCTCCAGCGCACGCCCGTCGACCTGAGCGTTGCGCGCGACCGGATCGATGCGGATGCCGGCCACGTCCAGTTCGCCGGCATCGATGCGCGCGTTCTGCGCCATTGCTTCCACCCGGCGCAGCAGGGCTTTGACCCGCGCCACCAGCTCCAGCATCGAGAACGGTTTGGCCAGGTAGTCGTCCGCGCCCAGTTCCAGGCCGAGGATGCGATGCACTTCGCTGGCACGCGCACTGGTGATGATGATCGGGGTGTAGCGCGTCATCGCGCGGGCGCGCTTGCAGATCTCCAGGCCGTCCACGCCGGGCAGCATCAGGTCCAGCACCAGCGCGCTCCACGGCTGCGCTTCGAGCAGGGCCAGCCCCTCGTCGCCGGTGGCGGCGTGGGTGACCTCGTAGCCCTCGTCGCGCAGGTGCATGCGCAGCAGGGTGGCGATGTGGACATCGTCTTCGACGATCAGGACACGCTTGGCGCTKCTCATCGGTGCGGGCGGGCCGGCCAGGAAGGGATGCCCGCATTGTCGGTCGATCCGGGCCTGAATGTGTCACGGAAAATTTAACCCTGCGTGAGGATTCGTTGACCGGCCCGGGCGCAGCATGGCCCCATCGTTCCCGGACCTGGAGATCGGCCATGCGTTACTCCCGTCGCAATGTACTCGGCATGGGCGCCATGACGGCCGCCGCCGGCGTATTTGGTCTGACCGCCTGCAGCGGCCCGGCACCGGCTGCCACCGCCGCCCCGACCCGTCGTTTCGAGGTGATGCGCACCGATGCGCAGTGGCGTGAACAGCTCAGCCCGGCGCAGTACGCGGTGCTGCGCCGGCAGAGCACGGAGCGGCCCTTCAGCAGCCCGCTCAACAAGGAGCATCGGCGCGGCACGTTCAACTGCGCCGGCTGCGCGCTGTCGCTGTTCTCTTCGTCGACCAAGTTCGACAGCGGTACCGGCTGGCCCAGTTTCTGGGCACCGCTGCATGACGCCGTCGCCGAAGACCGCGACACCACCCTGGGCATGATCCGCATCGAGGCGCATTGCCGGCGCTGCGGCGGCCATCTCGGCCACGTGTTCGACGATGGTCCGCGCCCGACCGGGCTGCGCTACTGCATGAACGGCGTGGCGATGACCTTCACCGCGGCCTGAGCGCCGTTTCTCCCTGCATCCTGGAAGGATCTGTCCATGTTCCTGCTTGTCCTGGCCTACCTCGGCGGCGTACTCACCATCCTCAGCCCGTGCATCCTGCCGGTGCTGCCCTTCGTGTTCGCGCGCTCGGACCGTCCCTTCCTGCGCAGTGGCCTGCCGCTGCTGGTGGGCATGACCCTGATGTTCGCGGTGGTCGCCAGCCTAGCGGCGGTGGGTAGCCAATGGGTGGCGCAGGCCAACCAGATCGGGCGCTGGATCGCGCTGGTGGTGATGGCGCTGTTTGCGCTGGCGCTGCTGTGGCCCTCGCTGGCCAACCGCCTGCTCTCGCCGTTCCAACGCCTTGGCGCACGCCTGAGCGCCTCGGCCGATGCGGCCAGCGACGCCGGACGCGGCGGGATCGGTACCTCGTTGTTGATCGGCATCGCCACCGGCCTGCTGTGGGCGCCGTGCGCCGGGCCGATCCTGGGCCTGATCCTCACCGGCGCGGCGCTGCAGGGCGCCAGCGTGGGCACCAGTGGCCTACTGCTGGCCTATGCACTGGGCGCAGCGACGTCGCTGGCGCTGGCGATCTGGATCGGCGGCCGGGTGTTCGCCGCACTCAAGCAGCGCCTGGGCATGGGCGAATGGATCCGTCGCGCGCTCGGCGTGGCCGCGCTGCTGGCGGTGGTGGCGATCGCGATGGGCTGGGACACCGGCGTGTTGACGCGCTTGTCCACGGTAAGCACGGCCAAACTCGAACAGGGCCTGCTGGATACGCTGCCCGGGCAGCAGCCGGCCGCGGGTGCGGCGATGACGACGGCCAGCGGCCAGCCGAACGGCGAACTGCCGGTGGAAGGCACCCTGCCCTCCCTCGCCGGCGCCACCGGGTGGCTCAACAGCCCGCCGTTGAGCGCTGAAGGCCTGCGCGGCAAGGTCGTCCTGGTCGATTTCTGGACCTACTCCTGCATCAACTGCCTGCGGGCCCTGCCGTATGTGCGTGAATGGGCCGAACGCTACCGCGACCACGGTCTGGTGGTGATCGGTGTGCATGCGCCGGAGTTCGCCTTCGAACGCAGCCTGGGCAACGTGCAGGGCGCGGTGAAAGACCTGAAGGTCACCTACCCGGTGGCGATCGACAATGATTTCGCGATCTGGCGCGGCTTCAACAACCGCTACTGGCCGGCGCACTACTTCATTGATGCCCAAGGCCGTATCCGCGCGCACCACTTTGGCGAAGGCAATTACGCCCAGTCCGAGCAGATCATCCGCCGGCTGCTGCGCGAAGCGGGCAACACGCTGCCCGACGAACCGGCGCAGGCGATGGCGATGGCCGCGGCGGCACCGCGCGATGGCGTGGAGCAGCAGGCCGACATGCGCAACCTGAAATCGCCGGAGACTTACCTGGGCCATGCGCGCGCGGAGAACTTCGCCTCGCCTGGCGGGCAGCAGCCGGACCGCGCCGCGGACTACACCGTGCCGGCCACGCTGGGCCTGAATCAGTGGGCGCTCGGCGGTCGCTGGACCGTGGGCAATGAGGACGCAGCGTTGGACGCGGCCGGTGGCCGGATCGCGTTCCGCTTCCATGCCCGCGACCTGCACCTGGTGCTGGCGCCGGCGGTCGATGGCAGGCCGGTGCGCTACCGCGTGCGCATCGACGGCCAGCCGCCGGGCGCGGCCGCCGGTGGCGATGTGTCGGCCGATGGCAGCGGCCAGGTCGGCGGGCACCGTCTGTACCAGTTGATCCGCCAATCCGGCGATGTGCGCGAACGGACTTTCGAGATCGAGTTCCTCGATCCGGGTGTGCACGCCTACGCCTTTACGTTCGGTTGAGCCCTGGAGGCCTTCGATGAAGATCGCAATGGACAAACTGGTTGCCGGCAGCATCGCCGCGGTGATCGCCGCACTGACGGTCACGGCGGTGCTCAGCCTGGACGGCCCGGTGCATGCCGCGCCGGCGCAGGCCCTGGTCACGGTGCCTGCACCGGGCGGCAGTGCCGATTTCAAACAACCCGGCAGCACGCGTGCGCAGGTGGTGTTCGCCGGCGGTTGTTTCTGGGGGGTACAGGGGGTGTTCCAGCACATCAATGGCGTGGACAACGCGGTGTCCGGCTACATAGGTGGGAGTGGGGCCGATGCCAGCTATCCGCGCGTGGGCGGCGGTGGCACCGGCCATGCCGAAGCGGTGCAGGTCACCTATGATCCGTCGAAGGTCAGCTACGGGCAATTGATGCAGGTGTTCTTCTCGGTGGTGCATGATCCGACGCTGCTGAATCGGCAAGGTCCGGATCGCGGTACCCAGTACCGTTCTGCGGTGTACGCCGATGACGCCGCGCAACGCGACGCCACGCGCGCCTATATCGTCCAGTTGCAGCGCGCCAAGGCGTATGCGGCGCCGGTGGTGACCCAGGTCGACGGCGGCAAGCGTTTCTATGCTGCCGAGGGCTATCACCAGAACTACCTCACCCTGCATCCCGAATCGCAGTACATCCAGATCAACGATGCGCCCAAGGTGGCGGCACTGAAGCAGCAGTATCCGGCGCTGTATCGCGAGAAGCCGAGGTTGGTGTCGACTCTTTCTGCGCGGTGATGCTGTTCTTTTGGAGCGTCGATGTCTGCGGTGCTCCCGCCCCAGACAGTGGGCTGGTGGCCGTCGAAAACCCTGGAAGCACGACGCAAAGACGGCAGGGCTGATGCTTGTAGCTGATGCTTGGGGCTGATGCTTGTGGCTGATGCTTGGCTGTCGCTGTCGCTGTGGCTGTGCTTGTGCCTGTTCGCTGCGCACCAGCCAACTGTCTGGGGCGGGTACGGGTGGGCTTGCGGGACCGTCATGCGCCATGGGTCCGACGCATGCGTCGGACGGGCTGGGCAGGACGCCCMGCCCSGGTCTTGCCACGTGCGCAGGATTGCGCACGTGCGCAAGGCGTACGCGAGCCTACAGGGACGTACTTGCGGCGTGTCCCGCAAACCCACCCGTACCCGCCCGAACCAGCGAAAGCCCGCACACGCCGGCCGTTGATCTGGAAAAAAAAGCGCACGGCGAAACACCGCACCGCCGTGCGCGAGGGAAGGACCGGGGTGCGCGGCGGAGGTGGGCCGGGCGCTGACAGGAGCATGCTAGGCTGCGTCAAGCCGCGGATACAGAGCCAGCGTTTGGCCATCCGCATGGTTACAGATTCCTGCGGGCACCCCATGGCAGCCAACCTCTACCAATCCCTGGCCGATGAAATGGCCGACGCCATCCACAGCGGCCGTCTGCCCGTCGGTACGCGCCTGCCGTCGCTGCGTGGGCTGGCCGCACAGCGCCAGCTCAGCCTCAACACCGTCATCGCCGCCTACCGCCAGCTTGAAGACGCCGGCCTGGTGATTCCACGGCCGAAAGCCGGCTTCGTGGTCAGCGCGCGCCTGGCCGAGCCCACCCGCTCGCTGCGCCAGGCGCCGTCGCTGGCCACCACCCAGGCGCAGCAGTTGATGATGGCCCGCGTACTGGCCGCACAGCAGCAGCCCGGCGTTGTCGACCTCGCCTTCGCCGGCCCCCGTGGCCGCCGTTTCTATCCCGGCGACAAGCTGGCGCGCAGCACCGCGCAGGTGCTGCGCCGCGCCGGCATGGTGGAAACCTACGCGCGGCCCAATGCCGCTACGCGCCTGCTCGAACAGATCGTGCGGCGCGGTCCGCGGCTCGGGCTGCACACCAGCGTCGAACGCCTGGTGCTCACCCACGGTGCGATGGAAGCGCTGCAGCTCGCATTGCGCGCGGTGACCCGTCCGGGCGATGCGGTGGGCATTGAAGCGCCGTCGTATTTCAACCTGTATCCGCTGCTGAGCAACCTGGGCCTGAAGGCGATCGAACTGCCCACCGACCCGCGCCTCGGGCTGGACGTGGATGCCGTCGCCGCGCAGCTCGAACGGGGCGCGCTGGCCGCGATCGTGGCCATGCCCAGCGTGCACAACCCGCTTGGTTTCACCATGCCGGTGGCCGAGAAGCAGCGGCTGGCCGCGCTGGTGAACCGTTATCGGATTCCGTTGATCGAAGATGCGGTGTATGCCGAGCTGCAGTTCCAGGAGCCGCTGTCGCCGTTGCTCAAAGCCTTCGATGACGACGGTTGGGTGATGGTGGTCAGCAGCTTCTCCAAGACCCTTGCCCCGGACTACCGGATCGGCTGGCTCGACGCCGGTCGCTTCGCCGCCGACATCCAACTGCTCAAGTTCCAGTCCACCGGCGCCGAACCGCGCCTGCTCGGCGAAGCGGTCGGTGCGTTTCTCGAGGCGGGCAGTTATGAGCAGCACCTGCGCCGGTTGCGGCGTCTGTACAGCGACCAGGTGCGACGCGTGCGCAGCCTGATCGCCCAGCATTTTCCGGCCGGGACGCTGGCCACCCAGCCCACCGGCGGCTTCCTGCTGTGGGTCGAACTGCCCGCCAGTATCGACACCGGCGAGCTGTTCGAGCAGGCGTTGGCCAAGGGCGTGGTGTTCATGCCCGGCCAGGTGTATTCGCGCGGTGCGCGATACCGGCATTGCCTGCGCTTGTCCTGCTGCCAGGAGCTGGACGAGCGCTACGTGGCGGCGATCAGCACGCTGGGCCAACTGGCCTGCGCACTGCGCGGCGAATGAAAACGCCACCGGCCAACACCGCGCGCCAGCCACCCATGGGGTGGCTCTACCCGATTGGGACACTGCCACGGTGGCGTCAGCCACCCATGGGGTGGCTCTACCCGGTTGAGGCGCTGCTACGGTGGCGTCAGCCACCCATGGGGTGGCTCTACCCGGTTGAGGCCCTGCCACGGTGGGGCCAGCCACCCAAGGGGTGGCTCTACCCGATTGGGACCGTGCCACGGTAGAGCCACCCCATGGGTGGCTGCTTCGCCGCGCTCGGAAGCCCTACGCCTCCTGCAGGCGCAGGCAATCCGCCAACCCGGCCGGTTCGGCCCCCGGTGCGTACGGCAACCGCCCCAGGCAGGGCATCGCCAGCCGCGTATGCAACAGGGCCATGTTGTCGTCGATGCGCGCCATCTGCGGGTCGACCTCATTGCCGATCCAGCCGATGCAGGTCGCTCCGCTGGCCGCGATCGCCGCCGCGGTCAGCCGCGCGTGGTTGAGGCAGCCCAACCGTAGCCCGACCACCATCACCACCGGCAGGCGCAGGGCATGCACCAGGTCGGCCTGGTCGAGGCTGCCCGACAGCGGCGCCAGCCAGCCGCCCACGCCTTCGACCACGACCGTATCGGCCTGGGCACGCAGGCGCGCGAACGCGGCTTCTATCGGTTCCAGCGCCAGGCTCACGCCGGCGTCGGCGGCGGCCAGCTCGGGCGCCAGTGGCAGCGGCAGCGCATACGGGTTGAGGTCGGCATAGGCCGGCTGCGGGTCGCTGGCGGCCAGCAGCGCAGTGGCATCTTCGTTGCGCAGGCCCTCGGCCGTCCATTGGCAACCACTGGCGACCGGCTTCATGCCCACCGCGCGGCCCCCGCGCTGGCGCAGGGCGTGCAGCAGAACGCAGCTGCTGAAGGTCTTGCCGATGCCGGTATCGGTGCCGGTGACGTACAGGGCGGGGAGCGGTGGGGCAGTCATCGGCGCGGTGGTCGGGAAGGAGCGGTGCATTATCGGCGGTCCCGGGGCGCCCTGCTGCTTGCTAGACTCGGCCCATGTTCGAGAACTCCACGCTTACCGGCAGCAAGCCGGAACAGTACGGCCAGCTGCTGGCCCAGGCCCGTGCACTGGTGCACGGCGAGCGCGACCGGATCGCCAATGCCGCCAACCTGTCGGCGCTGGTCTACCACGCGCTGCCGCACCTGAACTGGGTCGGTTTCTATTTCTACGACGGCACCGAGCTGGTGGTCGGGCCGTTCCAGGGCCTGCCGGCCTGTGTGCGCATCCCGCTGCACAAGGGCGTCTGCGGTGCGGCCGCCAGCCAGCGGGTGACCCAGCGGATCGAGGACGTGGACGCCTTCCCGGGCCACATCGCCTGCGATTCGGCCTCGCGCTCGGAACTGGTGGTGCCGCTGGTCCACGGCGATACGCTGATCGGCGTGTTCGACCTCGACAGCCCGTCGCTGGCGCGCTTCGATGCCGAGGATCAGGCCGGCCTGGAAGCGATCGCCGCGGTGTTCGTCGAGGCCCTGGGATGAGCGTCAAGCTGCGCAACATTGGCCCCAAAAGCGCGGCCTGGCTGCGCCAGGTCGGTCTGCGCACGCCCGAGGAGCTGACCGCGGTCGGCGCGGTGGGCGCCTTCGTGAAGGTCCGCCGTGCCGGCTTCAAGCCCAGCCTCAACCTGCTCTATTCGCTGGAAGGCGCGCTGCAGGACTGCCACTGGCAGGAACTGCCCGAAGCGCGCCGCATCGAACTGGTCGCCGAGTACGACGCGATCATCGCCGACAAGCCGCTGAAGAAGGCCCCACCCGCCTCCGGCCCGGTGTACGACCGCACCGCCGAGCGCCGCGATGACGACGACGCCGGTGATGCGCCGCTGTTCGACCGTGAGGACGAACCGGCGGAGTGATCAGACCTGCTGGAGTTCCAGCAGTTCGCCCCATAGCCGCCCGTCCTCGCGTTCAACGCGCAACTGCAGCCGCGTACCGTGGTCGATACGCAGCGCCCAGCACATCGCCATCGGCAGCCCGCACACCTGCGACAGCACCATCCGCAACGGGCCACCGTGGCTGACGATCAGCGTCGCCGGCGGGTCGGGCTCATCGAGCAGCCGATGCAGGCCGCGCCCGATGCGGCGTTCGAAGTGCCCCCAGCTTTCGCCCTGCGGCGGTGGATTGGCATGCGGGTCCAGGTGGAAGGCGGACAGTTCCTGCATCGGCAGGTCGTGCAGCGCCTGCCCGTCCCAGGTGCCGAAATCCAGCTCTTCCCACTCTTCGTCGGCGATCACCTCCAGCCCGCGCGGCAATGCCAGTGCATCGGCGCTGGCCAGCGCACGCTGGCGCGGTGAACTGAGCACACGCGCCCAGCCCAGCGTCGCATAGCGTGCGCACAATGCATCGGTGCTGCCATCTTCCAGCGGTGGATCGGTGCGACCGTCCAGGTGGCCATCGCGGCCGGTGCTGGCGTGGCGGATCAGGTCGAGGATCATGCCGCGCCCCGTCTGCTGCCCGCTGCGGCCGGCCGGTACGGGTCACGGGCGTCGGTGCCGGGGTGCTGCAACCACAGTGGGGTCATGGAGATCACATCGAAAAAGCGAGGCGCATTCTAACCGGTGCGCTCCGCCGGCCCGGCCGATGGCTTAGACTGCGCCCACTTTCAGGTGACCTGGGGCTGCGATGCCGCCAGGTTGAAACGGGAAGCCGGTGACGCGTCAGGCCCTGTGCCTGGCCGCCACTCCGGCGCTGCCCCCGCAACGGTAAGCGTGGAAACACCAGGCAATACGCCACTGTGCTCCGGCATGGGAAGGCGCCTGGCACGATGGCACCGCCATCGCCATGCGAGCCCGGAGACCGGCCTGGAAGACGACTGGTTGCGATGCGGCGGGCATGGCGGCGGCAAGCGGTGCCGCGTGCCCGCTCTCCGTCGAGTGACTCCTGCAGCGCGATCATCCCCACCCTTTGCCGCGCGGGCGTGCGCGGTGCATGGAGTCATCGATGAAGCTGCAGATCCGCGTTCTTTCCCTGGCCGTGTTGTCGGCCCTGCCCCTGCTGGCGTCCGCCCAGGACGAGGCCACCGCACTGGACCAGGTGCTGGTCACCGCCACCCGCACCCCCATCGCCCTGCAGGACAGCATCTCGCCGGCCCAGGTGATCGACCGCGCCGAGATCGAGCGCAGTCAGGCACCGTCGCTGCAGGACCTGCTGCGCGGCCGCGCCGGCATCAACCTCACCAACAACGGTGGCCTCGGCAAACAGAGCTCGCTGTTCCTGCGCGGCACCAATTCCGCTCACACCCTGGTGCTGGTGGATGGCGTGCGCATCAACACCGGCGACCTGGGCCTGGCGATGATCCAGGACCTGCCGCTGGCGCAGATCGAACGCATTGAAATCGTGCGCGGTCCGCAGTCCAGCCTGTACGGCGCCGATGCGATTGGCGGCGTGATCCAGATTTTCACCCGCCGCAACGTCGGCACCTTCGCCCCGCACCTGCAGGTGGGTGGCGGCAGCAACGGCCTGCGCGAGGCCAGCGCCGGCTTCGGCGGCAGCGGCGAGCGCGGCTGGTTCGGCACCGACATCGCCTACCAGCACACCGACGGCATCAATTCCTGCCGCGGCGATGCGGCCACCTTCGCCGGCTGTGGCGCCGACGAACCCGATCGTGACGGCTACCGTAACCTGTCCATGAGCCTGCGTGGCGGCTACACGCTGACCGATGCGCTGAGCGTGGAAGGCACCGCGCTGCGCGCCAAGGGCGAGAACCACTACGACGGCTACTACAACTATTCGGAGACGCTGCAGCAGGTGCTCGGCGGCAAGGTCCGCTACAGCCCAAGCGAGCGCTTCAACCTGACCGTCAATGTCGGCCGCGCCGACAACGAGTCGGACAACTACAACGGCAGCACCTGGCTGGGCGCGGCGCAGACCCATCGCGACAGCGCATCGGTGCAGACCGACATCGGCCTGGCCGAGGGCCAGTTGCTCAGCGCCGGCGTGGACTGGAGCCAGGACAACCTGGATGGCAGCAGCGCCGGTTACCTGGTCGACAACCGCGACAACACCGGTGTATTCCTTCAGTACCAGGGCCGCTTCGGCGCGCACCACCTGCAGGCCAGCGTACGCAACGACGACAACGAACAGTTCGGCAACCACACCACCGGCAGCCTCGGCTGGGGCCTGGAACTGGGGGGCGGCTTCCGCCTCAATGCCAGCTACGGCACCGCCTTCAAGGCCCCGACCTTCAGCGATCTCTACGACCCGTGGAGCGGCGTGCCCGGCCTGGATCCGGAAAAATCCAAGAGCGCCAACCTCGGCATCGCCCAGCAGGGCGACAGCTGGCGCTGGGGCCTGGATGTGTACGAAACCCGCATCGACGACCTGATCACCTACGACGCCACCACCTTCATGATGTCGCAGGTGGAAAAGGCGCGTATCCGTGGCGCGGAACTGACCGGCGCGATCGCGTGGGCCGGGTTTGACTTCAACGCACAGCTCAGCCACACCGATCCGCGTAACCGCACCGATGGCAGCGCGCAGTTCGACAACTGGCTGGCGCGCCGCGCGCAGAACACCGCACGTCTGGACATCGACCGCAGCTTCGGCGGCTTCCGCGCCGGCATCACCGCCAACGGTGCCGGCAAGCGGTACGACAACGCCGCCAACACGGTGCGGCTGGCCGGTTACGGCACGGTCGATCTGCGCCTGGAATACGCGCTGAGCCGCGACTGGTCGGTGCTGGGCCGGGTGAGCAACGTGTTCGACCGCGATTACGAAACCGTGGCCTGGTACAACCAGCCCGGCCGCGAATACCGCCTGAGCGTGCGTTACCAGCCGAGGTAAGCACCCGTCAGGTAGTGCCGAGCCATGCTCGGCAGCCCCTGATGCCGAGCCATGCTCGGCAGCCTTTCCAACCGTCGCGCCACCCAAGGCGCGACGAACTCCCCCTCACCCGCCACCCAAG
>NZ_JBFULO010000085.1:0-12379 GCF_054049855.1 Stenotrophomonas sp. P5_B8
CATCACCGGCGCGCTGCGTCGATGTGCTGCAGGCCCAGGCGCTTGCCCAACACCGACTGCAGCAGCGGCAGGCCAAGCCCGTCGCGCGCGGAGATCCATACCCGTTCGCGACGGGCGGTATCGGGGATGCCGTCCTGTGCGTCGTGACGCACTTCGGCTCCCTCGATGCGGTCGATCTTGTTGAACACCAGCAGCTGCGGAAGATCGCCCGCACCCACGTCGGCCAGCACTTCGTCGACCTGGGCGATGCGGTCCTCGCGGTGCGGATCGGCGGCGTCGACGATATGCAGCAGGAAATCGGCCTCGCGCGCTTCGCTCAAGGTCGAGCGGAACGCGGCCACCAACTCGTGCGGCAGATCGCGCACGAACCCGACGGTGTCGGCCAGCACCACGTTGCCACCCGGGACCGCGATGCGGCGCACGGTCGGGTCGAGCGTGGCGAACAGCTTGTCCGCGGCGTAGGCCTCGGCACCGGTCAGGGCATTGAACAGGGTCGACTTGCCGGCATTGGTGTAACCCACCAGGGCAACGCGCGGCAGTTCGCTGCGCACGCGGGCGCGGCGCATCTGGGTGCGCTGCACCTCGACCTTTTCCAGCCGTTTCTGCAGCTGTTCGACCCGCTTCTGCAGCAGGCGACGGTCGGTTTCCAGCTGGGTTTCACCTGGGCCGCGCAGGCCGATGGAGCCGCCGCGCTGGCGCTCCAGATGGGTCCAACCGCGGATCAGCCGGGTGGACATGTGGCGCAGCTGCGCCAGCTCCACCTGCAGCTTGCCCTCATGGCTGCGTGCGCGCTGGGCGAAGATGTCCAGGATCAACCCGCTCCGGTCGATCACGCGCCGCTCCAGGAAGCGCTCGAGATTGCGCTCCTGCCCCGGTGTCAGCGCATGGTTGACCAGGATCAGGTCGGCACCGGTGGCATCGGCCGCGGCTTTCACCTCATCCAGCTTGCCGGTGCCGATCAGGATCGACGGGTTCGGTCGGTCGATGCGCGCGGTCAGCGTCGCCGCGATGCTCGCACCGGCCGAGCGGGCCAGGTCCGTGAACTCTTCAAGCACGTCTTCTTCGAGCCGGCCGAAGTGCGGCTGGATCAGGAGTGCGTGTTCGCCTCGCTTKGAACGGTCAAACACGCAGTTCTCCAGAAATACTCAACGCATTACTCAACGTCGTCTTCACCTTGGACGCCTTCGGCGCCACCTTCATTGGACTGTACATAGCCGCCACCCGGGCCAACCCGTACGTTGCGCGCCGGCACCACGGTGGAAATGGCGTGCTTGTACACCATCTGGCTCACCGTATTGCGCAGCAGCACCACGAACTGGTCGAACGATTCGATCGTCCCCTGCAGTTTGATGCCGTTGACCAGGTACACCGAAACCGGCACGCGTTCGCGCCGAAGTGCATTCAGAAACGGGTCCTGCAGCGATTGCCCCTTGGACATTGCTAACTCCTGATTATTGTTTTTATGGTCTTCCGGCAGTTTCCGCGGCCCCCGCCGCCCACCGGAATCCTTGATGGTACACGGGCTGGAGTGGGGAAGGCGTGGAGTCAGCGTGCGACGAAGGTCGACACCGCTTCTGCCAGCGAAGCCTGATCAAGATGGGGATCGAACCAGCGCACATCAAGCTCGCCGCGCAGCCAGGTGAGCTGGCGCTTGGCCAGCTGGCGGGTAGCCTGGATGCCGCGTTCACGGAACTGGCTGGCCGTGCCCTGCCCGTCCAGGAACTCCCAGGCCTGGCGGTAGCCCACCGCCCGCACCGCCGGCAGGTCCAGGGGCGCAGCCACCCGGGCCATCTGCGGCAGCGCGCGCAGTGCGCGGACCTCGTCCAGGAAGCCCTGCCCGAGCATGGCGTCGAAACGGGTCTCGATGCGCTGGTGCAGCACGCTGCGCTCGCGCGGGGCCAGCACCAGCTTGAGCGTGCGGACCGGCAGGCGGTCCACGCCGGGCAGTTTCTGCCACGCACTGATCGGGGTCCCGCTGAGCCGGTAGACCTCCAGCGCCCGCTGGATGCGTTGTGGATCGGTGGCATGGATGCGCGCGGCGGCGGCCGGGTCGATGCTGGCCAGCTCGGTGTGCAGGGCGGCCCAGCCCTTGGCTGCGGCCTCCCCGGCGATGCGCGCGCGGGTATCCGGATCGGCCGGCGGCATCRGCGAAAGGCCCTGCAGCAGCGCGCGGAAGTACAGCCCGGTGCCGCCGGCCAGGATCGGCATGCGGCCACGAGCGAGGATGTCGGCGACGGCGCGGGCCGCATCGGCGGCAAATTCGGCCGCCGAATAGGTCTGCCACGGGTCGCGCACGTCCAGCAGATGGTGGGGCGCCTGCGCGCGCTCGGCGGCGTCGGGCTTGGCCGAGCCGATGTCCAGGCCGCGGTAGACCAGCGCCGAATCGACGCTGACGATCTCCCCGCCGAGCTGCCGCGCCAGCCCGATCGCGGTGGCGGTCTTGCCCGACGCGGTCGGGCCCATCACCGCGATCGCCAGCGGGCGCTGGTCGGTGCCCATCAGTCCTCGTCCGGCCAGCGCGGCATGGCCGGCGCAGCGTCCACGCGCGGTGCCGGCACGGCATCGACCGCGGCCCACACCTTGAGTGCATCAACGGTGGTAGCCACGTCGTGCACGCGCAGGAGCGTCGCCCCGCGCTGGGCGGCGATCAGGTGCGCGGCCACCGAGCCGGCTACCCGGTCGCGCGGCTGTTCGCGCCCGGTCAGCTCGCCGATGCTGCGCTTGCGCGACAGGCCGGCCAGCAGCGGCACGCCCAGGTCCAGGAAACGCGCCGAGCGGGCGAGCAGGATCATGTTGTGTTCGGTCGTCTTGCCGAAGCCGAAGCCCAGGTCGATCACCAGGTTCTTTTTCGCGATGCCGGCCATCTCGGCGGCAAACAGGCGCTCGGCGAGGAAACGGTGCACCTCGGCGACCACGTCATCGTAGTGCGGGGTGTCCTGCATGCTGCCCGGCTCGCCCTGCATGTGCATCAGCACCACCGGCACGCCGAGGTCGGCGGCGGCGGCCAGTGCACCAGGCTGGCGCAGTGCGTGGATGTCGTTGAGCATGCCGGCGCCAGCGGCCACCGCCGCGCGCATCACCTCCGGCTTGAAGGTATCGATACTGATCGGGACGTGGGTTTCCCGCGCCAGCCGCTCGATCACCGGGATCACCCGGCGCAGCTCCTCCTCCAGCGACACCGGCGCACTGCCCGGGCGGGTCGATTCACCGCCGATATCCAGCAGGTCGGCACCCTCGGCGACCAGTTGCAGCCCATGGGCGACGGCAGCCTCCAGGGTGTCATGCACGCCGCCGTCGGAGAACGAGTCCGGGGTGACGTTGACGATACCCATCACGCGCGGGCGATCCAGCCGCAGCGCACGGCCACCGCAATCGAGCTGGGGAGAAATGTCGAACATGGGCAGGTCCACGAAGTACGCCAGCGCGTAGTTTACGCTGGCGTACCGCAGCGGCCGTCAGAGATCGCCGAGGCGGGCGCCATCGACGGGATTGGCCAGCCATTCGGCGAGGTCGCTACCGATCGCGTTGACGGTGCGTTCGAGCACGTCACAAGACCCCTTGAAGCCGGCGAACGCGCCGCCCGCGAGGTTCGCCGCGCCGTGACCGATGCGAGCTTCTGGCCATCCTGAAACAGCACGCCCCGCGCCGTGGCGGATTTGAAATGACCGGCAAAGGCATTGCCCGCGCTCTGCGCTTCGACCAGTTCCAGTTGCAGCACGCGACCGCTGTCACGCGTCATCGGCGCCGTGTCGAAGAGGATCCGGTTGCCATGCACCGGCGCCTTCGCGCCCAGTGCACTGGCCAGCTGCGCGCAGATCCGGCATTCCGCCTTGATGTTGTCGGCAATGTAGGCCGACTCCGCGAAGGGCACCGGATCCTGCACGTGGATATCGGCCGCAAGCGCGGGCGTGGCACAGCTCAACAGCGTCGCGGCAGCGACGCACAACGAATGACGCATGGTTTCCCCCTGGAAAAGTGGCGCGTGGTCGCAGCATGCGACCTGCACCGCTGCATGCTGCCGCCCGCGCGCCACCAGCGCAACCGGTCAGCGCTGGCGGCGCTTGCGATCGACGTACAGGGTCTTGGCGATGCTCAACAGGATGCCCAGCGCGATACCGATACCAGCGCCGAGCAGGAAGTTGTCGCGGAATAGACCGATACCGACGCCGACAACCGTGGCGATCACCATCTCGACGGTGTGCGACACCGGTGGTGGGGGCGTGGTGGACATGGCGACTCCGGAACAGAAAGCAGGAACAAGGGGCGCATTATGGCGCGGAAACGACGAAGGCCGGGTTTCCCCGGCCTTCGTGTTCACCCTGCCGTGCTTACAGCTGCTCGGCAGGACCGGCGATCGGCGTCACCGGAYGGGCGTCGCCGCCCTTGTCGTTGTTGTTGTTGCTGCCACCGTCCTTGTTGGACTTGTCCCAGCCCATCGGCGGCGGCGGATCGCGACCTTCCATGACCGCATCGATCTGCGGCACGTCGATGGTTTCGTACTGCAGCAGCAGCTGCGACATGGTGTGCAGCTTGTCCAGGTTGGCGGTCAGCAGCTCGGTGGTCCGGGCATAGGCCTTGTCCAGAATGCTGCGCACCACTTCATCGATGCGGCGCGCGGTGTCGTCCGAAACGCTCTTGTGCTGGGTGACCGACCGGCCGAGGAACACTTCATCGTCCTCTTCGCCATAGGCGATCGGACCCAGTTCGTCGGACAGGCCCCACTTGGTGACCATGTTGCGGGCCATCTTGGTGGCGCGCTCGATGTCGTTGGAGGCACCGGTGGTGACCTTGTCGGTGCCGAAGATCAGCTCTTCGGCAACGCGCCCGCCGTACAGCGAGCACAGCTGCGATTCGATCGCCACGCGGTTCATCGAGTACTTGTCGCCTTCCGGCAGGTACATGGTCACACCCAGCGCGCGACCGCGCGGGATGATGGTGACCTTGTAGACCGGATCGTGCTCGGGGACCAGGCGGCCGACGATGGCGTGACCGGCTTCGTGGTAGGCGGTGAGCGTCTTTTCTTCTTCGCTCATCGCCATCGAACGACGCTCGGCACCCATCAGGATCTTGTCACGGGCACGGTCGAAGTGGTCCATGCGGACTTCCTTCTCGCCGCCACGCGCGGCAAACAGCGCCGCCTCGTTGCACAGGTTGGCCAGATCCGCACCGGAGAAGCCCGGGGTACCGCGCGCGATGACCATGGGCTCGACATCGTCGGCCAGCGGCAGCTTGCGCATGTGCACCTTGAGGATCTGCTCGCGACCGCGCACGTCGGCCAGGCCGACCACCACCTGGCGGTCGAAGCGGCCCGGACGCAGCAGCGCCGGATCCAGCACGTCCGGACGGTTGGTGGCAGCGATGACGATCACGCCCTCGCCCCCCTCGAAACCRTCCATTTCGACCAGCAACTGGTTCAGGGTCTGCTCGCGYTCGTCATKRCCGCCGCCCAGGCCMGCRCCRCGMTGGCGGCCGACKGCGTCGATTTCATCGATRAAGATGATGCAMGGCGCCTGCTTCTTGGCCTGCTCGAACATGTCGCGGACGCGGCTGGCGCCGACGCCGACGAACATTTCCACGAAATCCGAACCGGAGATCGAGAAGAACGGCACCTTGGCTTCACCGGCGATGGCCCGGGCCAGCAGGGTCTTGCCGGTACCGGGCGGGCCGACCATCAGCACGCCGCGCGGAATCTTGCCGCCCAGCTTGGTGAACTTGGTCGGGTCGCGCAGGAAGTCGACCAGCTCGCTGACTTCTTCCTTGGCCTCGTCGCAGCCGGCGACGTCGGCGAAGGTGACCTTGATCTGGTCCTCGCCCTGCAGCTTGGCGCGCGACTTGCCGAAGGACATGGCGCCCTTGGAGCCGCCACCGCCGCCCTGYATCTGCCGCATGATGAACAGCCAGAAGCCGATGATCAGGATCACCGGGAGGAAGTTCATCAGGATCGCACCCAGCGAAATGCCGCTGGACGGCTCTTCCTGGACGATTTCCACGTTCTTGCCACGCAACACGTTGATCAGGTCGCGATCGTAGGGCGCGGTGATGGTGGCCGACTGGCCGCCACGGGTGGTGTAGGAGAGCTGGCTGGTGCCGCCGCGGACATCCCCGGCGAAGGTCACCTTCTGGACGTTGCCGCTGTCCACCTGGTCCAGGAACTGCGAATACGTCGCGCCCTGGGCGCCCGCGCCGCTGCTCTTTGGCGAGAAGCTCTGGAACACCACCATCAGCACCACGGCGACGACCACCCATAGCAGGAGGTTCTTGGTCAAGTCGTTCATCCTCATTGGCTCCGGTGTTCCTCTAATTCCTGACGCGATTCGTATGGTTGAGCTTACTTGATCTGCGCACGTTTGCCCTGCCCGAGGGCGTATACCTCGGACGAACGCTTGCGGGAGGCTTCCGGCTTGCGGATCGCGACCTTGTCGTACCTGCGGCGCATCTCGCGCACGTAGTCGTCAAAGCCCACGCCCTGGAACAGCTTGATCAGGAACGCGCCACCGGGCTTGAGATGGTTGTCGGCAAAATCCATCGCCAACTCCGCCAGGTGCATCATCCGCGGTTGGTCGACCGCATCCATACCACTTTTATTGGGGGCCATATCCGAGAGCACAAGGTCTACCGCCTGGTCCCCGAGCATGGCTTCAAACTGCGATAGGACGGTTTGCTCCCTGAAGTCTCCGTGAAGGAACTCCACGCCGGCCAGCGGCGGCATCTCCAGGATGTCCAGTGCCAGCACCCGGCCGGTGTCGCCGATCTGGCGCCGCACCTGCTGGGACCAGCCGCCGGGAGCGGCGCCGAGGTCGACCACCACCATGTGCGGCTTCAGCARCCGGTCCCGCTCGAGCAGCTCCTCCAGCTTGTAGGCCGCGCGCGAGCGCATGCCCTCGGCCTGCGCCTTCTTCACGAAGGGGTCGGAAAAGTGTTCTTTCAACCAGCGTTGACTGCTCTTGCTACGGGAAGCCATTGGTAATAGGGCCGGAACGGGTGGTCATGATACCCTGATCGCCCCAGTTAACCGCTTGTTCCTGAATGTCTATTGCCCTGACCTCTGCCCAGACCCGCTTCCTCCGCGGCCATGCCCATGATCTGAAAGCCCTGCTGCAGATCGGCGGCAAGGGGGTCACGCCGGCCTTCCTGGCCGAACTGGAGGAAGTTCTGGAACGCCATGAACTCATCAAGGTGAAAGTGGCCGCCGAAGACCGTGACGCCCGCGACGCGATGATCGCCGAACTCACCACCGCCTCCGGCAGTGCCCTGGTGCAGCGCATCGGCCATGTGGCCGTGCTGTACCGCCCGAGCAAGGAACACCGCCAGATCGTGCTGCCGCGCGGCTGATCCCGGACCCTGAAGATGCAACTGAGCCACGAACTGCCCGATTACGCCTACGCCCTGCGTGCCGCCGATGGGCGCACCGCGAAAGTGAATGACCGCACCCTGGCCAGCAGCTTCGTGCTGACCCCGGACACGCTGATCGAAGCGTGGCCGGTGGCCGATATCGCCGCCCTGACCCCGGAACACCTGCAGCCGGTGCTGGCGCTGAACCCGGCACTGGTCGTGCTGGGCACCGGCGATACCCAGGTGTTCCCGCCCGCGGCGGTCATGGCCGCGTGCCTGACCCGTGGGATCGGCCTGGAAGTGATGAACAACCCGGCCGCCGCGCGGACCTTCAACATCCTGGCCGGCGAAGGCCGCAAAGTGGCTGCGGCGTTCATCCTGAAGGGGTGAATGCGGTCGTTTTTGTTCAGGAAAGGCCGCCAGGGGCGGCCTTTTTTGTGCATGTAGAGCCACCCAATGGGTGGCTGCACACCCCAACCGGCGCGCGAACCCGGCCCGGTAGAGCCACCCCATGGGTGGCTGCACACCGAACCGGCGCACGGAGCCCGCACCGAGATGGCGACGCATGGCGTCGCCCTACCCAGGAACAGCGCGCCCGTCCGGGACGCGCCAGTTATTTCGGCGGCAGGTACAGCAGCGGGTCGACCGGCTTGCCGTTGTAGCGGATCTCGAAGTGGAGCATGTCGCGGGTGGTGCCGGTGCGGCCCATCTCGGCGATCTGTTCCCCGGCCTTGACGCTCTGGCCTTCGTTGACCAGCCGCTTGCGGTTGTGGCCGTACGCAGACAGCCACTGATCGCTGTGCTTGATGATGATCAGCTCGCCAAACCCGACCAGGCCCGCGCCGGAATACACCACCACGCCCGGCGCGGTCGCCCGTACCGGTTGTCCGCTCGTACCTGCGATGTCCACGCCCTGCTTGGTCACATCGGCACCGACGAACTTGCCCACGAGCGCGCCATCGGCCGGCCAGCGCCAGCTGATGTTGCTCTTKATCGCCGTGGTCGGCGACGGGGTCGGGGCCGGCGCGGGCGCGGTTGTGCCCGGACGTGGCGCGGTTACCACCGTGGTCGGCGCACGGCCCGGTGCACCACCGCCCGGATACAGCTTCAGCGTCTGCCCCGGATAGATCGTGTACGGCTCGGCCAGCCCGTTCCAGGCGGCCAGGTCACGCGGGGTGATGTTGTGGATGCGTGCCAGCGCGTACAGCGTATCGCCACGGCGCACCACGGCGGTCTGCCCCGGCTTGGCCACCGATGCCTGCGGCGTCGGATGCGCACCACGACCCGGCGACGACGGCTTGACCACCGTGGCCGTCCCGCATGCGCCCAACGTGGACACCGCCAGCACCAGCGCGGTAACACGCAGCCCCCTGCTCAAACGATCAGCACTCATGCGAACTTCGCCCTCCAGACTAGCCAGGCGACCAGCGCCACGACCAGCACGGTCGCGATCCAGCCCAGCGGTTCAATCCAACGCCGCAGCGCAGCTTCCGCGCGCGGACCACCAATACGGATGACCGCGGCCAGCACGAACACGCGCTTGCCACGACCGATCAACATGCTCAGGAAATACTGCGGCAACGGCACGCCGACGATACCCGATGCCCAGGTGAAGACCTTCATCGGGATCGGCATGAAGYCGCCCAGCACCAGGAAGGTGAACACCGCCCAGGGCGATTCGGCCATCTTGGCCTGGACCACCGCGATGCCGCTCTCGATGCTCGACAGCATGCCCAGCGCGGCGAACACCGGCTTGAGCGCCTCGAAGGCGAAATGCCCCAGCGCGTAGCCGACCAGCGCTCCGGCCATCGAACCGCCCAGGCTCAGCGTGGCAAACCACCAGCCGCGCTTGGGCTGGGCCACGCACATCGGCGCCAGCATCACCTCGGGCATCACCGGGAAGATGATCGCCTCGATGAAGCTCAACACCGTCAAATAGGTCGGCGCGCGCTCATGCGCGGCCCATTTCATCGCCCGCTCATACAGCGGACCAAAGATCTTCATGACGCAACGCTCCTGTGAATCAATCCAGCATGCCAGACAGCAGCGGCACGAACGTGACCGGTGCCAGTACCTGCTGTTCGATGCTGCCGTCATCGCGACGGGTCAACTGCACCAGCGACTGCGCGCCCGGGCCACCGACCGGCGCCACCAGCCGCCCACCGATGGCCAGCTGCTCGACCAGCGCGTCGACCAGCGCCGGTGCGGCGGCAGTGACCACGATCGCATCGAACGGGCCGTGCTCGGCCCAGCCGACGCGGCCATCGTCATGCTTGGTGCGGATGTTCATGCCGAGTGCGCGGAAACGCTTGCGCGCCTGGCGCAGCAGGTCACCGATGCGCTCGACCGTATAGACCTCCAGCCCCAGCGCGCCGAGGATCGCGGCCTGGTAGCCCGAACCGGTGCCCACTTCCAGCACCTTCTTCGGCGAGCAATGCAGCACCGCCTCGGTCATCCGCGCCACCACCCACGGCTGGGAGATGGTCTGCCCGTGGCCGATCRGCAGCGCGGTGTCCTCGTACGCGCGCGAGGCCAGCGCCTCGTCGATGAACAGGTGGCGCGGCACCACGCGGATCGCGTTGAGCGTGTTCTCGTCGACGATGCCCGCTTCGCGCAGGCGCTCGACCAGGCGGTCGCGCACGCGCTGGGAGGTCATGCCGATGCCGACCGCTTCGGGTTGCAGGCGCAGGCGCTGGCTCATGCCGGGCGATCCAGCGCGGCCGTCAGCCCGCCGACCCAGYTGGCCACCTTCTCCAGCGCCTGGTAGCGGGTGAGGTCGACCTGGATCGGGGTGATCGAAATGAAGCCGTTGCGCACCGCGTGGAAATCGGTGCCCGGGCCGGAATCCTGCTCGCGTCCGGCCGGACCGATCCAGTACACCTCGTTGCCGCGCGGATCGCGCTGGGCGATGCAGCCCTCGGCGCGGTGGCGGTTGCCCAGCCGGGTCACCTCGAATCCGCGGATCTCGCGCCACGGCAGGTCCGGCACGTTGACGTTGAGGATGGTGTCGGCGGGCAGTGGATCGGCCTTGAGCCGGGTCACGATCTCGACCGCGGCACGCGCGGCGGTCTCGAAATTGCGCGGCTCGTGGTTGTGCGTCACCAGCGACATCGCCACGGCCGGCAGGCCCAGGAAACGCCCCTCCATCGCCGCGGACACGGTGCCGGAGTAGATGACGTCATCGCCCAGGTTGGCCGCGTTGTTGATGCCGGAGACCACGATGTCCGGCTCGTACTCGAGCACGCCGGTCAGCGCCAGGTGCACGCAGTCGGTGGGCGTACCGGCCACCGAGCAGGTGTAATGATCGATGCGTTTGACGCGGATCGGCAGGTCCAGGGTGAGCGAGTTGCTGGCACCGGAGCGGTCACGGTCCGGCGCGAACACCGTCACCTCATGACCGGCGTCACGCAGTACCGAGGCGAGCATCCTGATACCCGGCGCGTCGACACCGTCGTCGTTGCTGACCAAGATCCGCATCTGCGATTTAACCGCTTGATTTTTCAAGACTTCGATTCCATCACTTTCCAGCGTTGGCGGGGCCGGCCCTCCCCGGTCTGGGGAACACCGACCGCGCAAGTGCGTCAGCTATTGTGCCGCAAGCGGGCAGATCGTCCTACCCCGGATGACGGTAGGCAGCGGCCATCCCCTGGCATTACGCTGTACGCATGTCACATTCTGAAGACGACGACCCCGCCGCCCTGTTCCGCTCGGCAATCGGCGAGGTCAAACCCCTGCGCAAGCCTGCGGCCGCGCCGCCGGCCGTGCCGCGGCCGAAGCCGCGCGCGCGCATGGCCGAACGTGACGAGGACGAAGCGCGCGGCGAATTCGCGCGCCTGCTGCGCGACAGCAGCCCGCTGGAAGCGGGCGACACCGCCAGTTACCGGCGCGACAACCTGCCGGCGCGGATGTTCCAGCGGCTCAAGCGTGGCCAGTACTCGGTGCAGGACGAGCTGGACCTGCACGGGGCCACGGTGGTACAGGCGGAAAACCTGCTGCGCCAGTTCCTGCTGGAAGCGCACGCGCACGAATACGGCTGCGTGCGCATCATCCACGGCAAGGGCCTGCAGTCCGATGGCGGCGCACCGGTGTTGAAGAACCTGGTCGACCGCCTGCTGCGCCAGCGCAACGACGTGTTGGCCTTCCATTCGGCGCCGGCTGGGCAAGGCGGTACCGGCGCGGTGGTGGTGTTGCTGGCGAACCGGTAAGGCCGCCCGCTGGGTGCCTGCACATGACGCCTGATCGCGGTAGATCCACCCCATGGGTGGCTGCACGCGGCGCCGGATCGCCGTAGAGCCGCCCCATGGGTGGCTTGTGCGCGGTGCCGGATCGGAGCGCAGCCACGCATGGCGTGGCTCTACCGCCCCCCCTGATGGGGGATGCCGCAATCAATCCGCCGTCAGGAGCGTCTGGCTTGCGTCTTCCACCGGCCCCAGCTCGTGCAGCACGGCGGTGGCGTAGCAGCCCGGCGGTAGCGCGAAACTGAGCTCGAGCACATCCGGCTGCAACCAGGTGTGCTGCAGCATCGCCGGGCGCAGGCGCAGCGCGCGACGCTCCTGCTTCAGGCGCGCACTTTCCAGGCCAGCACGCAGCGCCAACGATTGTTCGTCCGATATCGCGCCCAGCTCCAGATCGGCGGCCGCGCCGGTACTGCGCAGCGCTCCCTCGCCCCACAACGGGCCACTGGGATGGATGTCGAAGCGGCCCAGGCGGTCGGCCAGCAGATCCGTCCACGGTTCCGGACCGAACACGCTGCGGCTGCCGTCCAGCATCCACACCTCACCGTCCAGCGGCGTGTCCCAGTTGCCCTGCGCGACGCGCTCGGCCAACACCTGGTTGAACAGGGCCGAGCGTGCCGCCGACAACAGCAGCGAACGCTGGTCCGGGCGCACGCGTCGGCCGCCAAACATCGCCAGCGCCGCCGGCACATTGCCGCCGTCGCGGCCGAAACGCTGTTCGCCGAACCAGTTCGGCAGTCCGCGCGCGGCGATCAGCGACAGCCGCTCGTCGATCGCCTTCGCATCGCCCTGCACGTCCCGCAACACCAGCT
>NZ_JBFULO010000086.1:0-12315 GCF_054049855.1 Stenotrophomonas sp. P5_B8
GGCGGCTGTGCGTTCGGACGCATGCGAGGCAGTGCCTCGCAAGCAATGCGCCCTCACCCATGTAAGCTCCGCCACCGCATCCATGCGGTGGAGGGCCCCGCAACCTCAACCACCCCAACCCTTCCACAGTTGGCTGGTATGCATGGGAACGGCGGGGGCAGAGGCCGACGCCGACGCCTAAGCGAGGCGAACTTGGCCGAACGAATCGAACCGAAAGGAGCTTCTTCCTGCCGAGACCGAAGCCAGAGCGGTTTGGTTCGGGGTGTGGGGGGAGTTGAAATGCAAAAGGCCGAAGCGGCGCAGCCGCTTCGGCCTTTCTCTTCCTCCCAACCGGCGATGCACACGCCTCGACCACACCGGAGCAATGACTAGACAAACAGCGCYAGATTACTCACGCACCCATGTCTGGGAGCGGCAGATGAAGGCGATGCAGCCGGAGACGTCGAGCTTGGCGCCGCCGGTCTGGAGCTTGGCCTTGGACTTGTAGGTCTTGCCGTTGCCCGGGTCCAGGATGGTGCCGCCGGACCAGGCGTTGGCGCCGTCGGCCTTGAGGTTCCACAGGATCGTCATGCCCTTGACCGGCTTGTTCTTGTTGGCGCCTTCGCAACCGTCGCAGACCGGATTGGGGCCCTTGTCCGAATGCAGGATCTCCACCACCTTGCCGGTCAGGGTGCCGTTGGTGGCCTGGGTGATCTCCACGATCGACTTTACCTTGCCGGTCTTGTCGTCGATGGTCTTCCAGCGGCCGACCGCACCATCGGCCGCACTGGCCGACATGGCGGCCAGCATCAGCGGCAGTGCCAGCAGCAGGGTCTTCAAAGTCTTGCGCATGTTTCCCCTCCCAGGGAGTTCGTGAATGCCGGCGCAGGGCCGGTACAGCCCGACTGTATACCCATTCGCTCCGGTACGGAACGCACCGCCGACCCTGTTCAGCCGCCCTCGGCCGGGATCTCGTACAGCTCCAGCGGCAGTCCGTCCGGGTCGGCGAAGAAGGTGAAGCGGCGGCCGGTGTATTCGTCGGTACGGATCGCCTCGCAGGCGACATCGGCCGCGGCCAGGCGCGCGATCATCGGCTCCAGCGCCGCTACCCGGAACGCGAGATGACGCAGCCCCTGGGCTTCCGGGCGGCTTGGGCGGGGCGGGGCGTGCGGGAAAGAGAACAGCTCCAGCTGGCTGCCGTCGGGCAGGGCCAGGTCGAGCTTCCAGGAATCGCGCGCGGCGCGGTAGTTTTCGTCCAGCACCCGCAGGCCAAGGACCTCGGTGTAGAACGCCCTGGAGCGCGCGTAGTCCGAACCGATCAGCGCCACATGGTGGACGCCGAGCAGCGGGGTGCCGTGGTCGTGGGTCATTGCAGGGTGTCCAGCCAGCGTCGTGCGATCTGCAGCGCCAGCGGATAGGGTTCGGGGCCGTCGCGGTTGCTCAGGATGATCACCGTCAGGCGGTGTGCGGGATAACGCAGGATCACATTGCGGAAGCCGATGCTCTCCCCGCTGTGCCATTGCGCCTGGCCGTTGAGGCGCCAGCCGAAGCCGTAGAACGGCACGTCCGGTTCCTCGGTGGCGGTGGCCGGCGCGAATGCCTGGCGCAAGGACGCTGCCTTCAGCAGACGCGTGTCGTACAGTGCCGCGTCCCATTTGGCCAGGTCGGTCAGCGAGGAATAGATGCCGCCGTCGCCGAGTACCGCGCTGGTGGGGCTCTGGTCCGTGCGCTGCCAGCGTCCGTCGATCTGGCTATAGCCGTACGCGCGATGCGCCACATCGTCCACGCCGTCCTGGTGGGCGACGCTGGCATCCATCCCCAGCGGGCTGAAGATACGCGCCTTCAGAAAACTGGCGAAATCCTGCCCGGACGCCTTGGCCACCACCAGCGCCAGCAGCGCATATCCGCTGTTGCTGTAACGGTAGCGGCTGCCGGGGGCGAAGCGCGTGCGGTCCTGGGTTTCCAGCAGGTGCAGCACGTCGTTGTCGTGCACCTGTGCCGTCGCACCGGGCGGCAGCAGGTCTTCGTAGTCGAGCAGGCCGCTGGTATGGCTGAGCAGTTGGCGCAGGGTGATCGCATCGGCGGCGCGCGGCAGCGAGGGCAACCAGCGCTTGAGCGGGTCATCCAGGGTCAAACGGCCATCCTCGGCCAACAGCAGGATCGCCGCCGCGGTGAACTGCTTGCTCAGCGAGGCCAGGCGGAAGTTGCTCTGTGCGGTCACCGAGGTGCCGTCCTCGAGGACGGCCAGGCCGTAGCCGCGCTGGAACACCGGCTGTCCGTCGTGCAGCACCAGCACCGCCGCGCCGGGCACCTGGCCGTCGTAGCGCTGCAACAACGCATCGATGCCCGGGTCCGGCGGCGTCAGCACCGGCGCGGCGAAGACGTTGCCGGCCGCGAGCAGGCCGATGCACATCGCGTTGATCCAGCGCGGACGCGGTGTCATGTGCATGGCCGGCTCCCGGGGCGAGGTCAGGGACTGGCGGCGGGCGCCGGCGTGCCGGCGGTTTCACTGGCGATCCAGCGCTGCAGCTTGGCATCGAGGATATCGAGCGGCATCGAACCGTCGCGCAGCACTTCCTCGTGGAAGCGACGCAGGTCGAAACGCGGCCCCAGTGCAGCCTTGGCACGGTCGCGCAGCTCGAACATCTTCAGTTCGCCCAGGCCATTGGGCAGCGTCTGCCCGGGCAATGCCATGAAGCGTTCCACTTCAGCCGTGGCATCTTCGGCCGGGATGTCGGCGGTCTTGACCAGGTAGTCCACCGCCTGGCGCTTGCTCCAGCCCTGCGCATGCAGGCCGGTGTCGGCGGCCATGCGCGCGGCGCGGGTCAGCGCGGCCTGCAGGTAGCCGATGCGTTCATAAGGATCCTGGTAGACGCCGAGTGGGTCACCCAGCGATTCGGCATACAGGCCCCAGCCTTCGATGAAGGCGATGTCGCCGCCCAGGCGACGGAAGCGCGGCAGCTTGTCCAGTTCCTGCTGCAGGCCCAGCTGCACGTGGTGGCCCGGGATGCCTTCGTGCAGGAACTGCATCGGTGTGGCCCAGCGCCGCCGGCTTGCCAGGTTGCCGGTGTTGACATACAGGATGCCCGGGCGCAGGCCATCCGGCAGCGGCTGCTGGTAACTCACCGCCGAGGCGGCTGCAGCGCGCTCGGGTTCGACCGCGTGTATTTCCATCGGCGCCTTCGGCAGCGTGCCGAGCAGGGCCGGCAGGCGGCCGGCGACCTGGGTCTGCAACTGCCGGTAGCGGTTGAGCAGAGCCTCGCCATTGGCGTACTGGAAGCTCTTGTCCGTGCGCATGTTGCGCAGCACTTTCTGTTGCGAGCCGCGGATCCTGTTGTCCTTCAGAATGCCCGCGATCTGCGCCTGCAGGGTGGCCACGCGTTGTTCGGCCATGCGGTGGATCTGCTGCGCATCCAGGGTGGATGCGGTGCTCTGCACGATGTTCTGCCCATACCAGGCCTGGCCCTTGGGCAGCGCGCCCAGGCCATCGCTGCTGCGCGTGGCAGGCAGGTATTCGGTGGCGATGAAGCCGCGCAGGGCGCGGTAGGCCGGCATGATCCGGTACTCGATCATGCGTTTGTATTCGGCGGTGATGCGGGTCTTTTCCGTGTCGGCAATGTCGGCGGGCAGGTTGCGCACCGGCGCCCAGAACAGGGTTTCCTCGGCAGTGGGCTTGATCACCGCATCCAGCTGCGGCAGCACCTTTTCCATCAGGTCGCGCGGCTGCACGACGCCGGCGGCCATGCCCTGGCGCATGTTGGCGATGGCCTGGTCGAACAGCGGGCCGATGCCCAGCGAACGCTTGGACCAGTTGTCGTAATCCTTCACCGTGTTGAACGGCTGGGCGCCCGAGCCGGAGCCGAGGATCGCCATGATGCTGCCCAGGTTGTAGTACTGGCTGACCGGCAGCATCCAGCTGGGATACTGCTCGGCGGCGACGGACATGCGCGCGTCGCGTACGAAAATCTCGTAGCTCAGCAGGTCCTGGCCGGTGAGGCCATCGGGGCCGATCTTCTCCACTTTGCCCAGCCATTCCACGGTGAAGTCGTGCGACTGCTGGCGGTAGGCGGCCGAGAGAATGTTGGGCAGTTGGTCGTTGTGGCGGCTGTCGCCCTGGAAGGTGGCCTGCAGCGGATTGAGCCGCATCGAGGCATCCCAGTATTCATCGTAGATGCGGTTGAGCTGGGCGGCCTTGGTCTGCTGGCGCACGAGGGGCTGGCGGGCCGGCGCCGCGGCGGGGCGCGCGCGCGGTTTGGCCTTGGGTTTGGCGGCCTGCCGGGTCTGCGCGGCGGCCGGCCGGTTGGCCTTCTTCTTGGCGGCTTCTGCCGGTGCGGCGGTGCTGAACACCAGCAGGGCGGCGATGGCGAGCGCCAGGGCGCGGGCGGGGTGGGGCATCGGCGGTATCCGTAACACTACACAGACCGGGGAGCTTGCCCGATCCGCGCGCGTACGGCCAGCGCCGCACCACCGCGCGTCAGCAGGGGTAAAGACCCGCTGCCGTCACTGGTGGCGCGCCTCTAGCGGTCTCCGGCGCGGGTGAACGGCACGGTTTCCGGGGCGACGGCGCCGCCGGAGATGATGAAGCTCATGGCCTGGTCGACGGTCCAGTCGGTGGGCGTGAGCAGTTCCACCGGCACGATTTCCAGGTAGCCGGAGGTCGGGTTGGGCGTGGTCGGCACGTACACCGCAGCCAGCTCGCGACCGGTGCCCTGTTCGCGGATTACCCGAGTGACCAGCCCGACCGATTTCATGTCGCGGTGCGGGAAATCGATCAGCACCACGCGCTGGGTGCTGCCCGGCTCGGTCTGAAGCATGTCCAGCAGCTTCTTGGCGCTGTCGTAGATGATGCTGGCCAGCGGAATGCGCTTGATCACCGCGCCGAACCAGCGCAGCAGGCGCTGGCCGATCACCCGGCGGCTGAGCACGCCCACGCTGAGGATCACCAGCAGGGTGGCGGCCAGGCCGATCACGTTCTGCATCCACTCGACCTTGACCCAGCCCAGGTAATGGGGGAACGAGGCGGCGATCTGCTCGGACAGGGGCACCACCACCGGGCTGGAAATGCCCGACAACAGCACGAAGACGAATTTGACCACCACCCAGGTTAGCCAGATCGGCAGCAGGGTCAGCAGGCCGGTCAGGAACAGGCGCTGCAGGGAGGGGCGCGGGACGAGTTGGGGGGCTTCGGGCGACATGCCGCATTGTAGCGGTGCCGCCGCCCGGATTACCCTGCCGGCCACCGCAGGAAGCGGCGCGCTGGAGGAATGCTGTGTTGAACGGAGTGAAGTGGGTGGGCATGGCCGTGCTCGGGATGGGCGCGCTGCTGCTGGTGGTGGTGCTGGTGTCCTGGCTGCTGCCGGTGCCGGCCGCCGAGCGTGCGGCGCTGGCGGCGATGGAGGCCGCGCCGCGCGACCAGGTGCCCGAGCGCAATGCGTTCCCGCCGCTGTGGCTGTTGCCCTATGACGGCATCGATCCTGCTCGGATGCGCGCGCTGACCACACGCGATACGCAGGCGTTCGCGCAGGCGATTGCCGCGGAAACCTCGCAGCCGTGGACGGCCAGCGTCGCCGAAGGGCGATACCCGAAGGCCACGCCCGCCCACGGCTGGTGCGGGCGCGCCACCGACAGTTGCCTGGACGACGTACGCGCGCATGCGGCGGAGGTGGCCCAGGCGCATCGCGGGCATGACGGGCTGCACGCGCGCATCAGCGCGTTGGGCCGTAACGACCATTACCGCAATCTGTTCGCCAGTGACGTGTCGATGCCGTTTCCGCCGATTCAGGCGTTGATGGAGCGGCTGTCGCTGCACGCGCTGGAACAGGTGCGCGGCAACAGCAGCCAGGCCCTGCAGGGCGTCTGCGAGGACATCGGCACCGGGCGCATGTTGATGCGCAGCAGCGACAGCCTGCTGGTGGCGATGGTGGGCGGTGCCATGGCCAGTCGCAATGCGTCGCTGTTCACCGAGATAATGTCCGAGCTGCCGGCCGATGCATCTCTGCCGACGATCTGCCAGCAGGCCTTGGCCGCACCGACGGTGGCCGAGCTGGACCTGTGCGTGCCCATGCGCGGGGAGTTCGCCTTCCAGCGCGCTGCAACCGCACGCCTGCCGGACGGCCAATCGCGCTGGCTGTACGACACGGAAAAGACCCAGGCACGCAGTGCCGCGCTGCTGTCTCGCAGTTGCGCGACCGAGGTGCAGCAACAGATCCGCGACGACCGCAGGGTGACGCTGGCCACGCCGCCGTCGGTGTGGTCGTTGCAGTGCGTGGCCAATGCGGTGGGCTGCATGCTGCAGGACATCGCCGGGCCGGCGTATGACGAGTACAACTGGCGCATGCAGGACGCGGGCGCGCAGCTGCGGCTGGCCGCGGCGATGCTGTGGCTGCGTGGGCAGCCGAACGACGGCGAGGGTGCGATGGCCACGCTGGCACGATTGCCCGATCCACTCCGCAGCGCGCACCGCCCGCTGCAGCCCAGCGCCGATGGTCGAGGCGTGCAGGTGCGATGCTTTGCGCGGCCTTCCACCGACGCGAGCGCGATGATCCGCGCGCGGCTGCCGTTGGCCTGGCAGCCGCAGTAACGCATGACGTCGGCGCCACGCGGGCGCCGGGCGTCCGTGGCTAGGGCAACGGTTGAAACGCTGCCCCATCACCAATGCTGTTCAGTGTCCAGCGTTTGGCCGACGGTAGCGCTTCCCACTGCACCTGGTCGCGGTCGTCTTCGATGCTGCCATGCGCGCGGCGCAGCTTGCCGGTGGAATAGTTGATGCTCAGCGCCTCGGTTTCCCCGGCGTTGCGCATCAGCGACTGGCTGTCGTAACCGATCAGCGCGAAGGCCTGGTCCTGCCAGCGGAAGGTAAAGGTCGTCGAGCCGGTGGACCAGCTGCCGGCGTTGGAGAAGAAATACAGCTGCACCTGCAACGTGCCGCGCACGATCGATACGCCGCCGGAACCGTCCTCGAATACATCGGACATGTTCGGGTATTCGTGGCGTGGGATGAGGGTGTGGTTCTGCGCTGCCAGCGCATAGCTGCCGTCCGGGTTGGACCATGCGACGGCAAGCAGGCGTGGATTGCTGTCCAGCGGGCTGATGCCCAAGCCCTCATGCTCGACCACGTTGTGCCGGTCCTGCTGACGCAGCACCAGCACCAGGTCGGCGCGCTTGTCCGCGTTGAGGTCGCCGTCCAGGCGCTGTTCGATGCGCCACCCGTCTGGAACGAAGCCTTCAGCACTGCTGGCGACAGTCGGCAGACGCGGATACGCCACCGGCGGAACCTCCAGGGCCAGCGCAGGCATGGGCAGGCACAGCAGGGGCAGGGCAGCAGACAGCAGGCGCATGAGGTCGTCGGTGAAACGCAGGGGCACCGAGAATAGCAACCACGTGCCGGATCAACCCTTGCTGTCGGGCGCCTTGGGGCTGCGCGCGTCAGGCTTGAGCCGCAGGTAGACCTGCTTGCGCACGCGTGCGACCACCTCGCCCTGCGCATCGAGGATGTCGTTGCTGAACCAGTGCAGGTACTTCTCGCCACCGGCGGTCGCCGCGCGCAGCTGGTCGAGCAGTGCATCATCCAGGCGGAACTCGGCCGTCACCGTGCCACGACCGGGCTTGATGAACTCGATGGCACCGGCGCGGTCCCATACGTAGTAATCGCGGCCCAGGTTCTGCATCACGGTAAGCATCCAGAACGGATCGGTCATCGCAAACAGGCTGCCGCCGAAATGGGTGCCCACGTAGTTGCGGTTCCACGGGCGCATGCGCAGTTCGACGCGCACGTGGCGGTAGTCGTCGCTGACCTCGGTGACGTGGATGCCGGTAAACAGGAATGGCGGCCACAGGTTGATGCCATGGCGGAAAACGGTGGCCTTCATCGGGACGGGCTACGCAGGGGAAGGTGGCCGGAGTCTAACATTCGCCTGCGTATGGTGTGCGCGTGGGCTCAGCCGCCGTCATCGGCCGCATAGCCGTCGCGGCCTGCCGCCTTGGCCCGGTACAGCGCCGCATCGGCGCCTTCAAAGTAATGGCGCGGCTCGCTGTCGCTGGCAGGTACGCGGGTAAAGATGCCCACGGTCAGGGTGATCTGCAGGGTCTGCCCCGGCCCGGCCGGGACCTCCATGGCCCGCGTCCGCGCCAGCAGATCCTCGACCACCTGCACGGCGCCCTCGGCGCTGGTGTCGGGCAGGATCAGGGCGAACTCGTCACCGCCGAAGCGGGCGGCCATATCGCGCGGGCGGCGTGCATGGGCGCCGATTTCGCCGGCGATCTGGCGCAGCACACTGTCCCCGGCATGGTGGCCGTAGAGATCGTTGTGGTGTTTGAAATGATCCACGTCGATCAGCACCAGGCTGAGCGGGCGGCCACTCCGGCGGCCGGCCTCGTGTTCCTGCTGCAGGGTCTGCTCGAAGCGCAGCCGGTTGCCCAGCCCGGTCAGTGCATCGCTGTTGGCCTGGCGTCGCCATGCGCTGATGCGCCACAGCACCCAGGCGGCAATCACCGCGAGCATGCCGGTGAGTGCGGCGGCCGGGGCGAACCACACGTTGCCGGCACGCAGCGCCACGAAACTGATCAGCAGGGTAACGGGCAGGGCGAGCAGGGCGCTGGCCGCCGCCCGCGGCAGGGTCAGGCCGAGGCAGCACAGCGCCACCAGCACCCCGCTGAGCAGGTCCTGCCACAGCGTGGGCAGCAGCCGGATGACCTTGTCATCGAGCAGCATCGAGGCCACGTTGGCCTGGTATTCGCTGCCGCTCATCCAATGCTCGCGGGTGGTCGGGGTGAGCAGGCGCGGGGCGATGCCGCTGGCGGTCATGCCGACCAGCACCCGCCGCCCATGCAGCAGTGCCGGATCGACCTCGCCGTTGAGCACGTCCACGTAGGACACCTGCGGGAAGGTCTCCGGTGGGCCGGCGTAACGCACGCGCACGTAGTGGTTGCGGCGCCACTGGTAGGGCGAAAACTGCGCCGGATCGGGATCGCGCAGGCCCGGCAGCGGGCCGGGCGTGTCGGCCAGCGCCAGCCCCAGGGCCGGCCAGTGCGGTGAGCCGATCCCGGCGGTGAGGTACAGTCCACGCGCGACGCCATCGGCATCCACTTCGACGTCGCTGTGGCCGAGCGTGGCCGCGTTGGCGGCAATCAGCGGGATCGGCAGCAGTTCCTCGGCCATGCGTGGGCCACTGGCCGGGGCGGCCAATACCGGCAACACGACATGCCCGTTGCGGCGGATCGCCGCGGCCAGGTCGGCGTCCTGCGCCGCATCCTGGCGGTCCGGTTCGGACAGCATCAGATCCAGCACCACCCGCGCGCTGCCGGCTTGGGTGAGACGGTCCAGCAGTTGGGCGTGGGTGGCGCGTGGCCACGGCCATTGGCCGATCTGCTGCAGGCTGTTGTCGTCGATCGCCACGATCAGCAGGCGTGGGTCGGGACGGTATTCCCAACGGCCGACGTAAGCGTCGTACACCGCTTCATCCTGCTGCCAGAACCACTGCAAATGACTGGCCGCCGCCGCCAGCGCGCCGACCAGGGTCGACAGCACGATGCGTTGCGGCCAGGACAGCAGCAGGGGTTTCACAGCAGCAACCACAACAGCAGCGCGCCGCCGCCAGCGCCATAGCAGGTACGGCAGGGCAATTTGATCTGCTGCGCCGGCGAGAACGGGCCGGCGTAGCCATCGTCGTCGATGTACTGCACGCGCACGTGCAGGGCACCGTGCCACGGACGTTTGAGCGAGACCTCGGGTTGATCGACGTCGCGGTCCAGCAGCGGCTGGGCGAAATCGCCCTTGCGGTCCAGCTGCACGCGATAGCGCTGGCCGGGCGCGCCGGCCTGCCAGCGCAGCGTCAACTGGCCCTTGGCGGCCTGCGGCGGCTGAAGTGCCGGATCGACCGGGGCATCACTGAGGGTGAGCGCCACCGTTTGGCCGAAACGGCCGCGGTGGCCGGCGGCATCGCGCGACGCCACGCGCCAGAAATAGGCGCCCGGCGCCAGCGCCTGGGTCGGGCGCAGATGGGTGCCGCGGCTCTCCTGCTCCAGCACCGGTTCGAGGAACTGCGCATCGCGCGCGATCTGCAGCACGGTGGCCTCGGCGTCGCTGACCTGGCTCCATTCGAATCGCGGCCGCGCGCTGTTGACGGTTTCCTGGTTGACCGGGCGCACCGTCAACGGGGCCACCGGCTGGTCGGGCACCACGAAGTCGCGCTCGGCATCCAGGCCTTCCACGCCATCGGCACTGACCGCGCGCACCAGCAGGCGCAGCTCGCCCGGGGGCAGGTCGGGTACGGTCAGGGTGGTGGCGGCAGTGTCCCGGGCGAACAGCAGGATCTCCGGCTGGTCGGCACGGACCACCTCGACCCGGTACTGAGCGGCGCTACTCACCGCCGACCATGACAGCTGCGCCGGCAGCGGATCCAGGTGCAGCCGCGCGGGGTCCAGCACCGGTCGGGGCAGCAGGGCTTCCACGTCGCCCGGACGTGCATCGGCGGACATGCTGCGGCTTGCCTGGCCACGCGTGACCAGGCGCTGGCCGCGGCGATTGCCGACCTGCACCTTGCCTTCGATCACCTCGGTGGACGCGTTATGGGTGGCATCGCCCGCGCTGACCCGGAACACCGTGCCGCGCACGCTGCTGGTCGCACTGGGGGCGTCGATGATGTACCGCGACGCCGGGCCCTTGGCCGGCGTCACCCGGCTGCTGGTGCGGCCCTGTTCCAGGCGCAGGCGTGTATCGACCATGCCGGTGCGACCGTAGCGGCTCAGCTGGTCCAGGCGCAGGTGCGAGTTCTCGCGCAGTTGCAGCCGCGAGGCATCGGCGAAGGCGATGGTGACACTGGCGTCGGCGCCGGTGACCAGTTGCTGGCCGATCGTCAGCAGCTCACCTTCGATGACCGCACGCAGCGTCGTCCGACCGGCATCGCCAACCTGGACCCGGCCGCGGACGGCCAGCACACGCGCCGGCGCAGGTTGCACGGCCAGCCAGGGGATGGGAAAGCGCAGCTGGGTGCCCGGCGGCAGGCGATACGGATCGGCCACGTGGTTGTGCGCCTGCAACTTTTCCCAGGGCACCGACGGTTTGAGATAGCGCGCGCCGAGGTCCCACAGGGTGTCACCCGGACGGACCCGGTAGGTCCAGTCCTGGGCCAACACGGGCAGGGCGGTCAACAGCAGGGCCGCCAGCATCAGCAGGCGGCCGCTCAGGGAGGGAACGTGTGGCAAGCGCATCGAACTCACGGTCATCTGGCCCAGCAGGGCGGGGCGTAGCCCTGCGACCCCGATGGGCCCAGACCTCATCCCCCCGAATGAATCGCGACGTCCAATACGCCGCGCCGGCATTATTGCCCGGGCGTCGTGCAGGGTTTCTGAACGTGACCGGGATCACGCCCAGGACACGTGGAATCCGTTAGAAGTCGGTGTCGCATCCGGCATCTCCCGGGCGACACCGCGCCGGGATCAGAACAGCAGCGAGGCCATGCGCCGGCGGTAGCGGCCGATCAGGTCATCGTCCCCGATCACCTTGAAGGCATCGATCAGCAGCTTGCGCGGCAGGCCTTCGGCGAAACCGCGGTCGCGGCGCAGCATCTCCAGGAAATGCTCCAGCGCGGCCTCGTCCTGCCCGCCCAGCAGCAGCTGCACACCGCGCAGGTGGCGGGCCTGCAGGTCATCGCCGTTGGCAGCAATGCATGCGTCCAGCACCTCAGGCGCGGGCGCATCCTGCAGGGCAATCGCGAAATCCAGACGCGCACGGGCGCGCACCGCACGGTCGTCGGTGGCCAGGTTGGCGGGCAGCGCGTCGATCAGCGTGCTGGCTTCGGCGCTGGCGCCGGTCTGCAGCAGGGCCAGGGCGAGGTCCAGCTTGAGTTCGTCCTTGTCCGGCTCGGCGGCGATCGCAGCACGCAGCACATCCACCTGGGCCTGGGGATCCAGCGGCTCCGGTTCGGCCACCGCCTCGGTGACCGGCTCGGCCGGGGTAACCCCGTGCTGGGTCAGGAACTCGCGGATCTGGCCTTCCGGCAGCGCGCCGGGGAAGCCGTCGACCAACTGGCCGCCCTTGACCAGGAACACCGTCGGCACCGAGCGGATCTGGAAGGCGGCCGCGATCTGCTGCTCCTGGTCCACATCGACCTTGGCCAGCTCGAATGCGCCGTGGTATTCGCCAGCCAGCTTTTCCAGCATCGGGCCGAGTGTTTTGCAGGGCTCGCACCAGGGAGCCCAGAAATCCACCAGCACCGGCGTCTGCAGGGACTTCTGCAGGACCTCGGCTTCGAAGGTGGCGGTGGTGGCGTCGAAGACGTGCGGCAATTCGCTCATGGTCGGCAATCAACGAGTAAAGATGTACGCAGTGTATGGGTG